>JAUPKT010000489.1 GCA_030837305.1 Thermodesulfobacteriota bacterium | reverse complement strand
TAAAGCCGCACAAAGATGCCGAGAATCTACAAAGACTGCTCAATTTATCTACTGATACGGACGGGTTCTACATGGAGGCCCATCCCAAGCTGCGGCCGGTTGACACGACGACCGGCGGAGTGTTTCTCGCGGGCGCAGCAGAGGGCCCCAAGGACATTAAGGATTCAGTCACCCAGGCATCTGCAGCGGCCTCGAGAGCCAATATTCTCATGAGTAAAGGCGAGGTCAAGGTTCCGGCCATCACGGCCCACATCGATCCCAAGAAATGTACCGCATGCGGTCTTTGCGCACGAGTTTGTCCCTATCATGCCATAGATGGGAGCAAAGAACAGGGCTACTATCGAGTGATCGAGGCTGCGTGCCAGGGGTGCGGCACGTGTGTGCCCGAGTGTCGCTTTGAGGCCATAGAACAAGCGCATTTCACCGAAGATCAGATAGTGAGTCAAATAGACACTGCCCTGGAAATAGATCCCCACAGCAAAATCATAGCTTTTGCCTGCAACTGGTGTTCCTATGCCGGAGCCGATTTTGCCGGGGTCTCCCGGATGCAATACCCTCACAATGTCCGTATCATAAGGACCATGTGTTCAGGGAGGGTATCTCCCCAATGGATAGAAAGGGCATTCTTGAAAGGAGCGGGGGCTGTGCTTGTCTCAGGATGTCATCCCTCCGATTGCCACTATAACAATGCCAACCAACACACCGCTCGCCGAGTCGAGCGATTTTGGAAGAAGATGGAAAAGCTTGATCTCGGCAGGGATCGGTTGCGACTGGCCTGGGTATCGGCATCCGAAGGGGCCCAATTTGCAAAGATCATCAAGGACATGGAAGAGACGGTCCGCAACTTAACCCAACAAGACATTGAAGATTTCATCGAGAAGATGAAGGGAGCGGTGTCGAAAAAGGGTGATATCATATGACCAACATCAAGATATGGAAGCATTTTAAGAGGGAACAACTTTATGAGTGTTACCAATGTGCGCGGTGTACCGGATCGTGTCCGGCAATGGAAGTTGCACCGGCCTTTGGCCCGAGAGAAACCATCCTTAAATGCCTGGGTCTCGGTCATGAACAGGTGGTGGAGGACGAACGGCTTTGGCTATGTTGCACGTGCCACGTATGCGAGGATCGGTGTCCGCAGAAAATCCCAATCGGCGATCTGTTAGTGGCGTTGAGAAATTCTGCGGCCCGAAGGGGCAACATACCCGGCAGACTGAGTATGGCGATTGAGTTGCTGGCCAAGACAGGACGATCCATGATCGTTCATCAGCTGGATGAAATGAGGGCCCATCACGGCCTCGCCCCTCTTCCTCCTGCTCCCGTAGATGAAATAAGACAAATACTTAAGAAGTCCGGTTTGAAACAGGTTGTCGAATTCTAAAGACAGTTCATGCGTAACTAGCAAATATTCTAAAGGTTATTATGAAATATGCACTTTTTTTGGGATGTGCCATTCCAATAAAGTATCCGGGTTTCGAAGCAGCCACTCGCTTGGTGTGTGAACGCCTCGGCATTGAACTCGTTGATCTTCCGTTCTCTTGTTGCCCGCCTCCGACGAGCCTCAAACTCGTCCACTACGATTCCTGGCTTGCCCTCGCAGCGAGAAATATCTGCTTGGCCGAAGAGAAAGGGCTGGACTTGATGACCTTGTGTTCTGGGTGCGTCAATACCCTGAAAGAGGCCAATCATGTGCTCAAACAGAATGAATCGAAAAAGAAGAAAGTAAACAGAATCTTAGAAGAACACGGCCATTCATACCAAGGGACCGTTCATGTCACGCATGTCCTGGATGTTCTTTATCAAGACACATTGGTAGAAACCCTTATTAGGGAAAAAGTCCGTGATATACCTTTAAGGATAGGATGCCATTATGGGTGTCACTATTTTAGACCTCCCAAGGTTATGTATCCTGAAGAACTCTCGGATGCCGAATCATACGTGCCTGTCAAAATGGATCATCTCCTTTCCATCATCGGAGTCGAGCCGATGGAATACTCCCGGAAGTTCCTGTGCTGTGGGTCGCCGTTGGGAGCAAATGTAGACCAAGAAGCAGGCTATGCGATAACGCGACAAAAGCTCTCACTGATTCAGGAAAGGAACATCCAGGCCCTGTCCGTTATCTGTCCATCCTGTTTCGAACAATTCGATATGGGCCAAATCGTACTGGCAAAGAGGACAAAAGAGAGGCCCAAGACACCGATATTTTTTCTCACCCAACTAATCGGACTGTCCTTAGGTATGTCGCCTAAAGAAGTTGGCCTTGATGTTCATCGCGTCAAATCCAGGAAACTGCTCGAAGAACTCTCCATTTCATGAGTCTTTTCGACAAGGTATAGAGTAAACATATGGCTAATGAAGAAAAAAGACCCCCCCTATCGAAGGAGGAAATAGAAGATCTCAAAGCTGATCTCATGCTCGCAGACAGCCTCACCCGCATAGAAAATACCCTCATGATTTTGTCAGGGAAGGGGGGTGTGGGCAAGAGCACCATTGCGGTAAATCTTGCGGCAGCCTTGGCTGCGTCCGACAAGACGGTAGGTCTTCTGGATATAGACATTCACGGCCCAAGCATCCCACTACTCTTGAAGCTCGAGGGGGCCACGGCAACCACTGCGAGCGGCAGAGGGCTTATCCCCATTCGGTTTAATGACAACCTCAAGGTGATGTCCATCGAGTTTGTCATGAAAGACCAAGCGGATGAAGCAGTTATCTGGCGGGGTCCCATGAAACATAGAATGATACGACAATTCATTGCTGAAGTTGAATGGGGTGACCTGGATTTTCTGATCGTGGATGCGCCGCCGGGTACGGGAGACGAGCCCCTGTCAATTTGCCAGATGGCTCCGCCTCGGTCGCAAGCCATCATCATCACGACTCCCCAGAAAATAGCACTAAAAGACGTAAGGAAGTCAATCCGGTTTTGCAAGAGCCTCGGACTGCCGGTCTTCGGAATTATTGAAAACATGAGCGGCTTTGTATGTGATAATTGCGGAAAACTTCACCAACTTTTTGACTCTGGTGGAGGTGAAATGCTGGCCTTGGAACAGGGCTTCAAATTCCTTGGTAAGATCCCCATTGATCAGAGACTTGTGTCGGCTTCAGACCGAGGTAAACCATTCGTGCTGGAACATCCCGCATCACCCGCTGCCCAGGTTTTTGATCAAATAGTGTCATCGGTGATCGCCTTGTCAACGCCTCGCATGAAGAAGCACTGAGGGTTCGTAGTCGCGGCAATACATAGAATTTGCACCGTGTCGCATGATATGCTGCTTGACACGAACAATCCTTAGACGAGAGGCGACACCTTGATTCCGCTGCGAGACAGCACCCCCTCTGGCACGTTACCCTTCGTGACCATAGGCATCATCATGCTCAACAGCATGATGTGGCTCTATCAAGTTTCCCTGGGACCTCGCTTCGACCAATTCATCATGGAATACGGTCTGGTCCCTCTCAGGTTTCTCCTGTCCCACAATCTCCAGGGTGGCGTGTTGGACAACGCTATGGTGCCCCTGGTGGCATCTGTATTCATGCATGGTGGATGGATGCATATCATCGGGAACATGTGGTTCTTGTGGATTTTTGGAGATAACGTCGAAGACCGCCTCGGTCACGCAAGATACGCATTGTTCTATATCTTGTGCGGTATTGGGGCTGCTTTGATACAGGTGGCCTTCCATCCCTCATCCAAGATCCCCATGGTTGGTGCCAGCGGGGCAATATCAGGAGTCTTAGGGGCGTACCTCGTGAGCTATCCGTACGCGCGAATACACACACTCCTGATCATTTTCTTCATCATAAGGTTTGTGGAGATACCCGCCTTCATCTTTCTCATTATATGGTTCCTTTTTCAGTTGATCAGCGGAACTGTAGAGTGGGGAGCAGCTAACGAAACGGGCGGTGTCGCGTATTGGGCCCACATGGGTGGCTTTCTCGTGGGTATTGTGCTCCTTTGGATAATGCGCAGCAATCCTGAGAGAAGAACACCGACATGGGAAGACAGCAGGTCCTCGAAATTCTTTACACGATGGTAGTTATCCTTGCCGGATGAAATCACATGATCGTCGAAACAATTCTCACAAAATACCTGAAGAGAAAATACAATAGCACCCTAAATTTTACGACCTTTTCAGAGGTTGCTCCGCCGGTGGCACTTCCGGGAACCCCCTACCTGCTTTACGTGCACATACCTTTTTGCGAGGAACTCTGCCCGTACTGTTCATTCAACCGTTTCAAGTTCGATGGGGCCTCTGCAAAGACCTACTTTCACGCTCTTTCCAGGGAGATCCTCATGTACCGGGACATGGGATTCGACTTCGACGCAGTCTACGTAGGCGGGGGAACTCCCACGGTCCTCCCTGAAGAAATGGCAAGTCTGCTCTTGGACATAAGAACATGGTTTGGGATAGTGACAATCTCGTTGGAAACGAACCCCAACCATCTCACGGACCCAGTCCTATCAATGATGAAGCAGGCTGGAGTCAACAGGTTGTCCGTGGGGGTGCAGAGCTTCGACGACTCTTTGCTGAAACAAATGGAGCGCTACCACAAATACGGCAGCGGACTGGAAATCAAGGAAAAGCTCTCACATTACATGGGTACTTTTGATACGCTCAACGTAGACATGATCTTCAACTTCCCGACACAAACGTTAGACATGCTGGAGACCGATCTAGAGATTATCAAAGAGATAAGAGCAGATCAGGCAACCTTTTATCCTCTCATGGTTTCCGACACGACACGGAGGGTGCTGGCAGAACGTTTTGG
>JAUPKT010000488.1 GCA_030837305.1 Thermodesulfobacteriota bacterium | reverse complement strand
GGCCATCTACAGCGGAAGCCATACCCAACCCATCCAATTGCCCCAAGACGGCAATCCGCTGTTGATCTGGTCGGCCTTTCCCGATAATACCTACAAGGACAGCGGGGCGCGGTTTGAAAGCCACTTTGAGAACCTGCACATCATGTTTGAGACGGCCTGGGTCAATACGGTTCAGCGTATCTTGAGCAAGAAAAAGATCATCATTACGAGCGATCACGGCTATATCTTTTTCGGCACTGGCATGGATTTTCCAAGAACAGCCAAAGAACTCAAAGCGTTGAACTCTTATTTCGGAAATGATCGGAACGTTTCTCTCGACAAAAAACCCCAGGTCCCTGCAAGCGATGACGTTTATGTGGATGAGGCCTGCCGCGTTGCAGTCCTGAAAGGGAGAGTGAAGACCCGATCCACCGGCGATGCAGGCACAAAACTCTATAAACATGGCGGCCTCAGTGTGATGGAGATGCTGACCCCCTGGATAGAACTGGAGCGACGATGAGCCCCCGGCCCCCCAGAAAGGCTATCGAAGAAGGCTTTCCCATCGTGGAAATCAACCGTCTGGCCAAACCAGAACGAAACGCCTTCAAGCCCATTTACCAGATGCACAAGTGGTTTGCCCGCAGGGCTTCCTGCGTGTTTCGCGCGATTCTTTTAGGGGCCATGAAGCCTGCCGGCGCCGACATCATGGAGGAGTTTTACAAGGACCACAGCCATGACCCGGATACCAACGGGGTCCACATCCTGGATCCCTTTATGGGCGGGGGGACCACCATAGTGGAGGCCCTTCGGCTTGGATGCCGCGTAACCGGGATCGATCTGAATCCGGTGGCCTGGTTCATTGTAAAAAGTGAGGTGGAACCCGTTGACCTCGAAGATCTGAAAGCGGCCTTCGAGCGACTGGCAGCGCGGCCCACCGCAAGCGGCAAATCCCTACGGGAGGACCTCCTTGAGCAATATAAGACCGAGTGCCCGTGTTGCGGCGCAGGCCGGGAAGAGGCAGACATCATTTATACGTTTTGGGTAAAATCCGTTACATGCACAAGCCCCACGTGCCGTCAGACTGTCCCCCTGTTCGGAAGCTACGTGATCGCAGCCAAAAGCCCTTCAGTGCGCTATGTGCCTGATTTTGAATGCGCAAATTGTAAAAAGACATTTGACCTGGAGATAGACAGTGTCGCAGTGGTCCCCGAATCTTCCCTCATGGCATATAACGCCAGGGACGGCGCTGGAGACAAGCGGGGGGCAAAGCGCTGGGCTGTCGCCGATTTCCATAACCAGACCTTGGTGTGCCCCTGGTGTTCTGCGGCGGGCGAGACACCCCGCGACACCAGAGCCTTCGTAATTGAGAAAAAAAAGATCGCCCTGACCGTCCTTCTGTGTCCCCATTGCTGGGCCGTGTGGCAGTACCGGGGAACTCTGCATGAACAGGTGACCTGCCCGGTCTGCGCCGGGACTTATGATCCGATGAAAGGAAACATCCCGGCAAAAGGAAAGTTCGAGTGCCCTTCCTGTGGAACCAGAGACAACATTATCAACGCGATTCGGAAACTCCCCGATGATCAGCTTCTCCAGACTGCCCCTTATGCCATTGAAGGCTACTGCCCCGAATGTGCAGGTAGGCCAGAGAACGACAGTCTTTTTGAAGACATGAACCGTGGAAGAAAGGCGCCGGACCATGCCTGCAATCTCTTCCGAAACAATGGCAAGTTTTTCAAAAAGACCACCCCGGGGGACCTCAAGCGCTATCAAGAGGCCGAGGCCAGATGGGAGCGGGAGAATGAGTCACTGCCCTATCCGAAGGGAGAGATACCGGTAGGAGAAAAAACCAAATCCGGCTTGCTTGCCCACCACTATCGCTACTGGCACCAGATGTTCAACCCCAGGCAGTTGCTGTGTCTGAGCACGCTTCTCAAGGGGATTGATGAGGAGAAGGATCAGGTTCTGAAAGAGATGTTGCTGAGTGCATTTTTTAATCTGCTAAACAACATGAGCGATTTGTGTTCATATATTTGGCAAAGGGATTGCATAAGGCAGATATTTGCGCGCCATGATTTCCAGCCCAAAGCAACTATCTGTGAAAGCAATGTCTGGGGCGCAACCGTAGGCATGGGGACATTCGTTGCCCTCTTTGAGGCGGTCCTAAAAGGTAAGTCTTTCAATCACAAGCCATTCGATCGCTTGCTCGGAGACTCCAATCACAGGTTTCTTGAATCAAATGAGACAATTAAAGGCAATGGTCGCAATTGTCATTTGGAGTGTAAAGACTCCGGTAAGCTTATGATCAATCTGAACCTGCCGCTGATCATTACCGATCCCCCTTATGCCGGCAACGTCAACTATTCCGAACTCGCCGATTTTTTTTATGTGTGGTTAAGGCTTGTGCTCGGCAAGACATACCCGCATTTTGCACCTGAAATCACCCCTAAGGCTGATGAAATCATCGAAAACCCCACCAGGGGAAAAACCGCGGAAGACTATAGGACAGGACTCACCTCGGTCTGGGCCAAATGCCACGAAAGCCTCGAAGAACAAGGCCTCCTTGTCTTCACCTTCCACCATGCAGAGGGGTCCACATGGGAAACGCTCCTCGATTCGCTCTGTCAGGCGGGATTTGCCATTGAGGCTATCTATCCCATCCACAGCGAATCTGAAAGCTCCCTCCATCTTATGGACAAGGATTCCATTTC
>JAUPKT010000058.1 GCA_030837305.1 Thermodesulfobacteriota bacterium | reverse complement strand
TCGCACTTTTTCTTGGATCACTGGGATCTCTGGACCAGGTGTGGTGTTTTGAAGCGACAGGATGTCGTGATATACAAAAGGCCCCTTGTGGCCCTCCAGATACTCCCGAATCACAGCATCAGTGTGCTGGGTGTTCCGACAGCCCAGTTGTTCTCGGTGCATTTCGGGCAGGGCATTTCCGTTTTCATGGCGCTTCCTTGGGAAATTCGCAAGCGGCTCACTCCAATTCTTTGTGTGATGCCTTCTCGTCGACAGGTGGTTACTCCGGTGACCTATTCGCCAGATTATCCATTACAGTCTTAAGGTCTTTCTCCTTTCTTCGGACGGTCGTCCTTCTCATTTGAGCCTCACCAAGCCCTCATTTCTTTATTCAGGGGTCTAAATCAAGCACTCGGATTGACTGCTGAACACAATTCCATGAAAAACCAGCGATTCCCAGGCAAACGGTCGCGTGTAGTTTATTTTTTTACCTTTCTCGACCGATCGGCGTGAATAATCGCATTAAAGGGAAGGTCCTTCCGAGGCATCCATCATCCATAGGTTTTTCGCGAGGTTCGTCCTCTGAGGAGTCAGCAAATGAGTTTTGAGAAACAGTTCGAGGATTTAATTGAAGCAGGGAAGAATGTTATTGACACTGATTTTGATCCGGTTGCCCTTCAACATTGGCGAACACATGCTTTCACGTGTATTAGCGAACTGATGGCGTACGATCATGCTAACACCAGATACTTCAGGGGCCATCTTCATGAGCCCAAGAAGAACAACCTTCTTGGGAGAAGAGGTCTCCTGACAGCCTCGAGCCACGAGTTACTGACAAAATTTCATGGAGAGCAACGAAGCGCCAAGCGCAATAGTTTGGAATGTGACCCAGATGTCGAACCACGAGCTCCTAAAGGCGTGCGGAGAGTAAACGGAACCAATCGCGAGCCTCAGTTTCCGTATCGTCGGACAAGCAACGGAAAATCTTTGAGAGCCAGACCAAAAAGGAGAAACAAGATATGACATACAATATGCCTTTTCCAATCTCTCTTACAAACTCCGGAACTTCAATGGATAAAGAACGCAAACACTGGCTTGCTTGTTCTTCCTTCAAAGGATTGTGCCCAATGACACCCATTGTGTATTGGTCTGTTTTCGCTTGGACCATAGGGCTACTGCTTCAAACCTCATCGGCAGCGGGCCAAGATAATCAACCTGTCGCCGTCTCTCTTGAGCAGTGCCGAAAGCTTGCTGAAGAAGGAAACGTAGAAGCCCAGTATATAATGGGCACAATGTATGAGGCGAGATTGGGAGAGGCGCAGGACTTCAAAGAAGCTGCGAAATGGTATCTGAAAGCTGCTGAAAAGGGAAACGCCAAGGCTCAATACAAACTTGGAACCATGTACACACTGGGAAAAGGAGTCCGCCAAGACCACCTGGAGGCCGCTAGATGGTTAGGAAAAGCGGCTCAACAAGGCTATGAACCGGTCAAACGGCAAATTCAAGAAAGGGGGACCAAACTTAAGGACCAACTACTGAAAGAACCCCTGGGGCTGTTGCAGCGAAAACCCGTTTAATCGACCACTGGAATTTAAACATCTGGAGATGATTCAATGGAGGAAAAGAAAGAAACGTGGCTGAATTATTTGGCCTTAATCACGGTTATTATTGCCCTTGGCGCAACCCTCTCCACACTGAGAGTTGGGAGTTTCTCTAGCGGATCGATACTCAAGCAGACCCAGGCTTCAAACCAGTGGTCATACTTTCAGGCCAAGAGTATCAAGAGTTCTTTGTACGAGATTCAAAAAGAGGAACTCGAATTTGAACTCAACACGATTGGGCAGACAGCGTCTCGTGATGTAACGGAGAAACTAGAGAAAAAGATCGCGTCGTACTCCCAGAGAATAAAGAGATACGACGATGAAAAAGCCGCGATCATGAGCGACGCCAAGAAACTTGAGGCTGAAAGAGATCTCGGTACACGGCATTCCCAAGCATTCGGGCTGGCGGTGATATTGCTTCAGTTGGCGATTCTTTTGTCGTCCATCGCTGCGCTCATGAAGAACAAAAGTGTTTGGGTCCTGGGGCTGCTACTAGGGGGTCTTGGGATAGTGGCCTTTGCAAATGGCTATTGGCTTTTTCTTTGATGATTGCAAAGAGGGTGAAGTGACAGGGCCGGCAGATGGTGGACCGAGAGGTCTGTCGGCCTAATGTTTCCGGCAGGCCTCGCAAGGGATCCGCCGTCTTGACTCGTGAGGTGTTATTCACCTCAAGACGCTTTTCAAAAGGAGATAAAAATGATTTGTCCTATCTGTAACGTTGACTTGTTGATGACCGAGAGGCAGGGAATCGAGATCGATTACTGCCCCAAGTGCCGCGGGATATGGCTTGACAGGGGCGAGCTGGAAAAAATTATAGAGAGATCCGTCTCCGCAACCCCGTCTTTTCCCGATCGGGAGAATCGTAATCTGCGATCAGAAAATGACCGCCAAACAGATAATCACCACGACAAGCGGAAAGAGTCCTGGTTCGGTAAAGTCTTCGATTTTTGATTAAGTCCGGTCGGT
>JAUPKT010000487.1 GCA_030837305.1 Thermodesulfobacteriota bacterium | reverse complement strand
TTCCCGCTTCCGCGGGAATGACAAGCCGGGCCATGGACCGGATTTCGTGATTACTTTCGAATACAGCTTTAGTATGCAGAACAACTCAACGATAGATCTCTCTTTTTTTCACGCCCGAACCCTTGATACGCTCGATGGTCTCACGCATGACCGGGAAAACATTCTCTCTGATGTCACCTGCCATGACGATGAAAAGTAGGTGGTCTCCCACGCGAAGATCTCCGTCAAAGGCCTCGATGGCGACGGCAACTATTCCTGGTTGGCCGGAAGCCCAGTCCTGAACCTTCTTGATCTCATTACGATCCGCCTCCACACAAACCCCTTCCACATGCCGTGAACCGGACTTGTCAGAGGCGCGGACGAACCCGTTGTGAATGAGAATCATTCCGGCATTGTTTATGTCCGGATGAGACCTGACCTGTTGGATAACGTCCTGAAGCGATGCGCGTTTGCCGTCCATGTGATCTTTCCTCCTGTGAGTTCTATCCGAGTCTTGTTTCTCCTGATGACCCATGCCGGATTATGTGTGGCCACGGCTTTCGAGAAAGGCGTTTGGCCTTTCATTGGTGGTGCATGATGCACACTTAGCGAGTCTTGATGAAGTGGTTACCTGAACGTTTGTGAAATGGGAATGGGGAGGTGAAAAAAAGAAGCCCGTTTGTTTCAACGGGCTAAAGGAAGGATTAGGTTTGGTTTATCGCTGGGGGTGAAACAACCATGTTATAGATATGTTGTCAAGCTTTATTATAATTAAGATCATTAAAAAGTATTTTTTATTTTAGCTGATTCATTTAACTAACCGATATATTATGGTTATACTTGCGTTAACTTTTGTCACCCTTGAAGCGTTTTTTGCCCGGACGTGCTTGGCAGAGCCCCCCATATGTTCATGGAATACTTGACACATAGTTTCTGAGTAGCGTTAACCGTCATCCGATCCAGTGGTTTCTTCAAGGAGTTTGCGGCAGACTTTCTCCAATGGGCCCAGCTTGTTCTGAACAACGTCCCAGAGGATGGGCAGATTGATGCCGAAATATTCATGGATGAGGACATTACGCAATCCTTTGATCTTCCTCCACTCTATCTCCTGGGCCTTCTCTTGTACAGTTGCAGGCAGATTCCGTGCTGCTTCGCCTATAATCTCAAGATTTCTGATAACGGCGTCCTGGGTTTTTCGATCCGCGGCAAAAGCCAGTTCATCGAAGCCGGCTATGTATGTTTGGATTTGATTGATGGCCTCCAGAATGTCATCGAGATAGAGGCGAAAATCCCTAGGCATACGCTACCTCTCGGGTGATGATGGACTTTAGACGGGGCTTCAATGAATCAGCCAACACAAGGTCCACGGTCCGTCCAAGATGGTCCTCGAGAAAAAACTTCAGATCCATATAATTGTCGAAGGTCGGATGTATCAATTCGACCAAAATATCCAGATCGCTGATGTGTGTGCCTGAACCGTGAAGAACCGAGCCGAAAAGACCGATTTGTTTTACGGAAAAGCGCTCACCAATCTCCTGCTTGTTTTGTCTGAGAAAGCTCAGAATCTCTTCACTCCCACTCATCTGAAGCTCCTTTCCGGAAAAACCTTAGACGCCGACGGGATCTTTCAACCAAAACCAGAAAAACAGAAGTGGCTGCACATGCTCAGATACATCTTCTCTAGAACTTCTATTATGCAACAATTGCGCATGTGAATCGATTTTTTTTTGTCTGCTTGGGGCAATCGCTCGTACGGTTTATCCTGAAGAAAGGGCGCCATTTTTTAACGGCGCCCTCGGCAGGTCTTGATTCGGAACAAACGGGTGTGCGTCTATTTCTGGTGGCGGTCACACACCGAGGCGCAGTATGGAGCTTCTTCGGGATCATGGACATCGCAGACCGGACATGAGCACACTTCGGGCCCATCTACGGGCTTCTCGAATGCGCTTCCTTTCTGCTTGGCTCTGTAGTCTTCGATTGCCCTGTGAAGGGCGTCCGCACCTAGGTTGGAGCAATGGTGCTTTTTCTTCGGCAGCCCTTCCAATGCGTCGATAACAGATTTATTGGTTATTTTCATGGCGTCATCAAGGGTTTTTCCCTTGGCCATCTCGCTGACCATGCTGGAGACCGCGATGGCAGCGCCGCAACCAAATGTCTTGAATTTTACGTCTTCCAGCACGTCATTCTTCACCTTGATATAAAAAGCCATGATATCCCCGCACGCGGGATTGCCGACTTCTCCGACACCGTCGGCATTTGTTATTTCACCGACATTGCGCGGATTCGTGAAATGATCCATCACTGTTTCGTTATACATACAAACAACCCCCTTGTTTGAAAATTTGCCGGATCCTTAATCCACAATAAGTTGTCTTTCCCTCGCACTCATGGTGCGTCAAAACGACCATGGACATCCCGGAAATCGCTCCTGACTCACACTGCGAGCTTTTGCTTCGACGTCTTCTTGTACAGCGGCGACATGTCGCGCAATCTCTGCACGATGGGCGGCAAAATCCTTAAAACATCAGCAATATCCTCGTGCGTGTTATCCTTTCCCATGGTGAACAGCAGCGAACCTTGGGCACTACCCGCATCAATACCCATAGCCAGCATGACGTGTGATACCTTCAGAGATCTGGATATGCATGCAGAGCCGCTGGCGATCTTAACCCCCTCCATGTCGAGGAAGAGCAGCATTGACTCACCTTCGACGTATTTCACCAGTACGCTGACATTTCCCGGCAATCGCATGGTGGGATGCCCAACGAGCGCCACCTCCTCGATGGTCCCGGGAAGTTCTTTCATGAGCCTGTCCCTGAGAGGAATGAGATGGGACATTCTCGATTCAACCTCTCCCACGGCTATTTCAGCGGCTTTTCCCATTCCTATGATCCCGAGTACGTTTTCAGTGCCGGCTCGCATTCCGCCTTCCTGGATACCGCCATCGATCAATGGAGATATCTTGGTGCCTTTTCGAACGTACAGTGCGCCCACGCCATGCGGCCCATAGAATGGGTTGGCGGCAAGTGACAAGAGATCAACATTGAGGTCTTGTACGTCAACCGGAATCACACCCGTGGTGGCAACCGCATCAGTGTGAAACGGTATGCCTTTTTCTCGAGCTATGCGTCCGATATCAGCGATGGGTTGGATGGTTCCAATTTCATTGTTCGCGTGCATTACGGATATCAGCACCGTCTTGGAAGTGATTGCCTTTTCTACTTCCTGGGGGTCAACGACACCGTACTTGTCCACCGGCAATCTCGTCACGTCTATTCCTTGGGTTTCCAGAGCCTTTGCCGCGTGCATGATGGAAAAGTGTTCGATGGACGAAGTAATCACGTGGTTGCCCTTGGCCCGACTTGCGTGGACAACGCCTTTCAGGGCCCAGTTGTTTGATTCCGTGCCTCCCGAAGTAAAGACAATTTCGGTTTCCTTTGCGTTGATGAGGCGTGCTACATGCTCTCTCGCTTCGTCCATGGCATCAGTCACTGTTTCACCAAGGCTGTGCATGCTGGACGGATTCCCGTATTCTTCCTTTAAGAAGGGGAGCATGGCATCGACGACTTCAGGGAGCAGCGGGGAAGCCCCTACATGATCCATATTGATGATTCGCATGAAAACACCTCGGACAAGATTGAGTCGGCGCGTGGTGTGGCAGGATTAACTTAATGATTGTGCTCACCGATGTCAACGATCGTTATCACCTGTGGGACTCGTGTTAGAAAGACGCCTCAGGTTCAGGTTCTCCAAACCAATACCCAATTTCCTGCACTCTCCTTGACACGCGGCAACCCTTTTCTTATTCTCTTTTCAAGCTCTTGAATAGAGTTTCATGTGAATTTTGGGAGTCTATACATGACCATATTGGTGTCCGGGTCGTTGGCGTATGACAGGATCATGGATTTTCCTGAAAATTTTTCAGACCACATCCTGCCTGATAAGATTCATATATTGAACGTATGCTTTATGGTAAATGGCGTCAAAGAGCAATTCGGCGGGACGGCAGGCAATATCGCGTACAGTCTCGCGTTGTTGGGCGAGAAACCCCTCATACTGGCTAGTGCCGGACGAGACTTTGCTGAATATGGCAAGTGGCTGGAGGGAATGGGCTTGTCCCTTGAGGGGATTCGCCTCATTGAAGACGAACTCACTGCCGGGGCGTACATAACCACGGACAGGTCGGACAATCAGATTACGGGATTCAATCCTGGAGCAATGCGGCATCGTTGCCATTACGAAGTGAACGGGTTCGATGCGGAAGACGCCTTGGCAATAATCGCTCCGGGTAATCTGGACGATATGGTGGAGTTTGCAAAGGATTTTCGGGACCGACACATCCCGTACATTTGTGATCCCGGCCAATCGATCCCCGCATTGGGGCCATCGAGACTCATCGAAATGATCACTGGGTCGCGAGTTTTCATGTCCAACGACTATGAACTTGAAATGGTCATGCGATCCACCGGAGAGACAAAGGAAAAGCTGCTGAGACGGACAGGGGCCGTAGTGACCACCCTGGGGGAAAAAGGCTGCATCGTAACATCAGCGGATGGTCA
>JAUPKT010000486.1 GCA_030837305.1 Thermodesulfobacteriota bacterium | reverse complement strand
TCCGATCAGTACGGGGATGTTTGCGAAGTGTGCGGCGCCACATATCGGCCTACGGAAATAAAGGATGCTCGTTGCGCCATTTGCGGGGCATCACCTGAAATGCGAAGCTCTCGGCACTTCTTCCTGAAGCTCGTTGATTTTGCAGACTTCCTGGACGCTTGGACGGCGAAACCCGGGAGACTTCAGCCTGAAATACGCGGTTTTGTGAGCAACTGGATACGGCAGGGTTTGCAGGACTGGGATATTTCCCGAGACGGGCCTTATTTTGGTTTCAAAATCCCGGGAGAGCAGGACAAATACTTTTATGTGTGGCTGGATGCGCCAACCGGTTATATAGCCGCCACCGAACACTATTGCACCACAAGCGGCAGCTGTTCCGTTGATGATTACTGGCTGTCCCAAAGTGAGGATCTGGAGATTCATCATTTCATCGGCAAAGATATTGCGTACTTTCATACCCTTTTCTGGCCGGCCATGCTGACGGCCTCGGGGTACAGGACGCCGGATTTTATCCATGTCCATGGATTTCTCACTGTTGATTCTCGCAAAATGTCCAAGAGTCGCGGGACCTTTATCACCGCAGGACTGTTTGGAGACCATGTGAGTCCCTGGTATCTGCGATATTACTACGCAACAAAACTCAGCAATTCTATAGATGATCTTGATTTGAGCTTAGAAGAATTCGTCAACCGCACCAACTCAGAATTAGTAAATAATGTCACAAATTTAGCAAGTCGTACGATAGGGTTCCTCAACAAACGGCTCGATTCTAAGCTCGGAAAGCTGCGTCCGGACACCGATGCATTGGTTGCTGAAGTCAATCAGTGCATTCAGCGAGCCAAAGATGCGTACCACGCTCTGCGTTTCAGCCAGGCAACAAGGGAGATTCTCGCCATATCGGACTTGGCAAACAATTTTGTCCAGCAAAGGGGACCGTGGGATACCATCAAGACAGATCCCGAGCGTGCACGAGACGATCTCACATTCGTCGTGAATTGTATCAAGATCATCTCGGTACTACTGAAACCCATTCTCCCATCGTATTGTGAGAAGGTTGAAACCATACTGCGCGTTGGAGACCTGACATGGGACAATGCAAGATTTGACATGCAGCATGCGGAGGTAGGACGTTTTGAGAAACTGGCAGAGAGGCTTGATCCGAAAGTGATGGAGAAATTGGTCGAAGCGGCACGCGAGGGTCTTTCATCGTCTCAAGAGAGCGTGGCCGTTGAATCGCTTCCTGACCTCAAGGAGGAAGTTACCATCGAGGATTTCGGAAAAATGGATTTGAGGGCGGGAAAGGTTCTCACCGCGGAAACCGTGGAGGGATCAGACAAATTGTTAAAGCTCTCTGTTGATATCGGATTGGAGATCCGAACCATTTTCGCCGGCATCAAGTCATCTTATCGTCCTGATGCGTTGATCGGCAAGACAGTAGCCGTCATATGCAATCTCAAGCCTCGCAAGATGCGTTTTGGTACCAGCAACGGCATGGTGCTTGCCTCGGGTGATGAAGGACATATTGTGGTGTGCGAATTTTCAGGAGAGGTAAATCCCGGGACTCCCATCAGGTAAGACAATTCATCGGACCCGACATACCTATTCCTGGCCGAATGCATTTGGGAAAACCCTCACCTCGGGGTAATCGCCCAGCGTCACGATTACCACGTCAAATCGACAGATGGGCATCTGACGAACCCTCGTCGAAAGATAGAATTGCGCTGTTTTGACGATCTTTTTCCGCTTGCGCAGATCCACGGAATAAATGGGGTCCACGGCCTCACGATTATGCCGAGAACGAATTTCCACGAAGACGAGGTCATCGCCGTGGCGGGCAATTAGGTCAATCTCGCCGAATTTGCACGCAAAATTCCTTGCCACAACCCGGTATCCATGGGTCTGGAGATGGCGCACCGCAATATTCTCGGCCGCCAGACCACGCGCGCGGGTGTTATCGCGCTCTGGTTCAGCCATGGACCTACCCCTTCAGGAATTCAGCAAACGATCAGTGAGTTTGATCGAGCATTCTCTCATGCAACCTTTTTGCCTGCAATGCAAATGCTTCCAGCCGAGCCTCAATGATCTGTGGGAAGGCATTGCCATCCGTTTCTATGGCCAGGAATGGCAGCTTGCGGTCTTTTCCCTTCAGAACGGAGGGAACACCCGAGTCACCATTGTGTTGCGCCAAAAGGCTGCGCTTAGTCTCTGTGGTGAAATTCTCTGAGAGTATGGACTCTGCAACCCGGGTCGGCATGCACCCGAAGGGACCGATGGAAATGATGCCGCACGCTGGATGCAGTATTTCGTGGAGAGCCGCACCCACAGTCAGAATTGCCTCTCCCGTCAACCGAGGCGACACGAATCTCTCTCCCGCAGTGATCAGATCCTCCACCTGAAGCGTCTCATGGAAGAATAACCCCGAGGGTGCAAATAGATCCCTCACCTTATGGTCGAAATGTCTCTTCACGTAATAGCGGATCCAGAATGGTATGTCGGGCTTTTCTCCCTCTATGCGACTCTTTATCAGCCAATCCACGTACTTGATCCATTCGCTGGTCTGAGATGTTCTGACAATGAATCCCTTGTCCGCCATCTTTTCCACCAGGTTCTGTAAAGAGATAGGGTCGTTGCGAACATAGATCTCTCCGATGAGAGATATCTTGGGGATTTCTTCGTATGGCATTCTAAGTGGAATCCGGCCCAGTGTTTGTGCTGAGGCCCTGATTTGCCCCTTGATCATTCGCCAAGGAAGGTGAATGACATCCACGAGCTTGTCCCACTCCCGGTCGAAAAGGGTCAAAGCCGAGGTCCTGTCTTGAGCCGCTGCCAACAGGGTAGACCATATTTCGTACATCACGTCGCCAATAATGACGGCTCTCCATGCCGGCAGGGTAAACCGGTCGCCTAATCCCATATATCCGTTGGAGGCGTTGAGTGTGAGCACTGCAACGTTAGGAATGCGGAGCCGCTCGATAAGTCTTCTCGAAAACACATTGTATTGTCCAAATCGGCATGGGCCTCCGGCTCCCGGCATGAAGTATGCCGTCACCTCTTTGTCCGGCCTATCCTGAGTGAGATACTTGACCATTGATCCGACTGTGGTTTGCAGGGGCAAGCATTCCTTGCAGGTGGAATTACCTCTGCCGATCTTCAACACTTCTTCGTCGGCAGGAGGGAGTCCGTAGGCATTGATCCCGACCTTCTTGAAGGTGTTGACGAGGGCCCTGTGAGCGAAGCGGCCCATCGCAGGCAAGACGATACGCACAGAAGGGTCCGTGAGAGGGAGCCTACGGCCGTCGGCGGTTGCAACGACAGGCTTGCCACTGAGGATTACGGCCTGGGCCGCCTTGAAATCTCGAGGGACCTGTTGGATCTGTTTCCGATTTTCAAGTTCCCGATAATAATGAACAATGTCCAGAAAAGCCTCGATGCGGGTCTCGAGTCCCGCGTCCGCAGTGTGGCTATCCAACTCCAAGGTCAAAGATGGTTTTCGACCCATTTCGTCCCTAAAATAGCCGACAACAAACGAGTCCGGACCGCACGAGAAGTTGCTGATGAACGTGCCGAACAACTGCCGATGATTCTTAGCAAATCGAGCGGCCTTCAGTATCATGCGCCCGAGAGACCAATACATGGTATGTGCGTCCTCAAGTTCTTCGTCCTCATAAGGGAGCATGTCGAAGGGGATTATTCGATAGCCTCTGGACGCAAACTTTGCGGGAATGCCTTTGTTGGCCTCAGGAGTAAAGGCGTTGTAAGGTCTGCCGAAGAGGACTACGGCCATGGATTCAGGATCTCGTTCAAGTTCATGGAGTACTTCGTGTCCCTTGTCCCGGAGTTGTGCCTTGAAGTCTTCTTGAGCGGCAATGGCCTTAGTGGTGGCGTCTAAACCGCGACTGCGAGAGGCTCCCAAATCTTTGGCCAACTGAATGAAGTTTTCCTGTCTTGCCTGAAATCCACGACTAAGGTCCAGAAATGGTGTCAGTACTCTTTTTCTCCTTAGGCCCTCGAAGGTTCCCCCCAAATAAAATGCCTCACCTTGTACAAAAACGCAGGCACACGTATTGGCATTCTCGTGGTCTGTGGGCACACCGCGGATGTGCGGGATAAAGATAATGTCCGGGTCTTTCCTCAGGAGATCGGCTGCATAGCCATGAGCGATTTCCACGGGAAAGCAAAAGGCCGCACCCTGTTGGTCCACACCGGCAGGATCCACGGTGTCAGGCAAGACCACTCGGTAGCCGAGTTCCTTGAAGAAGGTATTGAAAAACGGAAAGTATGTATTCACGAGGAATGAGCGGTTCATGCCAATGGTAGGTCGTGGGTCGGCAGCGTCGTCCGGAGCAAGATCTCGAAATACGAGTTTTTGGCGATAGTCAACCATGTCAAATTGTTGCCTGTCGTACTTTATGTTGCGGATAAGATTGACATATCGGTTGCACGCCCCGCCGAAGGGGTACGTTTTACCTTCGATCTCTATTCGGGCGATTTCACACCTGCGGTCGCATTTTTCTTTGCCGCCTCCGCACATGAATGAATTCTTGTAGGTCACCTCCCTGTTGGCCAAGCTCTTGAGATCGAAATCCTGTTCGAGCATGAGCCCCACCTGGATACGACGATCAACCTCCAATGCAACTCCGAACGCTCCCATCAACCCGGGCTCCGGCGGGACCACTATTTCCTTTCCCGTGATAGCTGCCATGGCGGCAGGAATGGCTTCGTTGTAGCACACACCGCCCTGCATGAAGACCTTGGCCCCCACGGGACGGTTGCCCTTCACACGATTGGAGTAGTTCATGCAGATCGAGTAAACAAGCCCTGCAACAATATCCTCGAGGGGTATCCCCTCCTGTGCGGCGTGTTTGATGTCTGATCCGATGAAAGCTGCGCATTGATCATTAAAGTTTGGGGGGTTACTCCCCTCATAGGCCACTCTGCCTATGTCAACGACCTTCACACCCAGACTTTCCTTGGCTGATTCTTCCAAAAAGGATCCGGTACCGGCGCTGCACGCTTCATTCATTGCGTAATCGCTCGGCACACCATTTGTTATGTATGTATACTTGGCGTCCTGCCCACCAATCTCGAAGATCGTATCCACGTCCTTGTCGAAATGAACCGCTGCGGCTGCATGAGCTATGATTTCGTTGATGACGCCGTTCGTCATGGCATGGAGGCCGGCGATTTGTCGACCTGATCCCGTGACCCCGAGTCCTTTGATCCGGATGGGCACGTCCAACTGATCGGCCAGGCTTTGGTACACACGGCGGGACGCACCCACAGGATCGCCGTCTGTGCGCAGGTAATCAGCAGCTAATATCGCTTTGTCGCTGCACCTCATGATGACGCCCTTGGTTGTCGTAGATCCCACGTCAAGGCCTAGAATGGTTTTGTCGCCACTCACCGCCGCGCCGCGAGGCTGGTCGTTGAAATGAACCATATTCCGGAATTGTGCCAGAGGCTTGAGGTAGCCGAATGCAGAGGATTTCTTTTGAAAAACGTCCTGACTGCTTTGGTACCGGGTAGTGGGATTGTCCAAGGCCCATAGGGCGGCACCATACGCTTCAAAGTATGGAGCCTCCTCGGGGATGAAGAGATCTTGAATCTCCTGGGACAAGTGGTGCACCATGGTCTTGTTTCGTGATGATCCCCCTACCAACATGACGGAGGTCTTGGGTAGCTTCTTGAGAAGTTCCACGACCTTGTTTGCCATCATCTGACCAAGTCCGGCAACAACTTGGCCTTTGGGAACCCCTTTGTTCAGAGCGTGCGTGCAATCACTCTTGCAAAAAACGGAACATCTGCCGGAGACTTTGTGAATGTGTTGGGAAATACCGAGGTCTGACACATCACTTAGGGTCAAATTCATGCGGCCGATCTGCTGCAGAAAGAATTCACCGGTCCCTGATGCGCACTTATTGCCTGTCTGAATTCCTTGAATCCGGCAGTCATCATCGAGATGATAAACGAGAAACGTTTCGCCGCCGGCACTCACGATAACACGATATCTGTCTTTGCCCTGCAATATGCGCGCAGCGGCTATTTCTACTGCTTCAGGCTCCGATATGGTGGAGAGTTTCATGAATTGTATGAATTTCCGACCTGTTACTGCGATGGGAATGTCACGGATGTCCGGAATTTGTTCCAAGGTGTCCAACAAAACCCGGCGAGGATTGCCCTCATGAGTGATCGTGTCCGAGTGGACGATTCGCGTCCCTTCCTGATCCTTGCGCAGACGAACTATGCTGAGGGTGGAAGCCCCTAAACACATACCGAGAACTTCCATTGAGAACGACTCCCTTATTACTGTTGTGATGTTTGGACCCCCACCGGCGGTCGGTAATCCAAAAGACCGGGTATCCTTTATTCGGATATCTCCGTGAGACTGTCTTTCATGTTCGACACATACTGGTTGATACTCTTCATCGAATCCAGGATACATAGGTAGATGGATGATGCCTGAGGAGAGCAGTACCCGGCCTCCAGCCTGTCCCAGTGGGCAAATCGACCATCTTCCACAATTTGACTTAACTTCGCGCATCGACTGGTGATGTGCTCCAACAAGACCCTGTTGGTAACCACGATGCAATCGCGCAGATTGATCAGTAAGTCCGACACGACGGTAAACATTCCGTCTAATTCTGCTTGAGCCTTATCGCTGAACGGAATGCCGTCTTTGATCTTGATGCGCAGAGAGTTCAGGATGGTATCAAACATGGTGCCGATGCGCTCAATACGGCTCGGAAACCTCACCACCAAGCGGAAGAACGTGTGACCAACGGCAGATGATGAACCAACCATATTCGTGGTAGCGAATTTTTCCAGTTGATGCACTTGCCCGATCAGTTCTTCGCACTCTTTTATCTTGTCTTCACTTTCCGTCTGGAACGCGATGCGAAGAATCTTAGTCACTTGGATAAGTTTGGCGAGCATGATCAGGATGTCCTCTTCGGGGGAATGGCCCGTTGATGCATCCGCATGATGCAGTTCATCAATACCCCCAACCTCAGAATTAAGTTTGGGACTGATCATCCTAAAAGGGTTCCAAAACAAGCGCTGATCTTTCATGGCTGATCACCTCCTTGGTTGTAGCCGATATCAGCAATACCGTTCATGTTCAGACCTCAGGTCTCGGATATCCTCAATAAACCTGGGATTTCTGCATAGCCTGAGGGTCGCGGTACGTGCGTACAGACAGTGCCGTATTGTACTGAGTGAGGATATTTCCGGCATTGCCAGATCAAGATTAATGCCGATCTTCTCCAGAAGCAATAATAGCAAGAT
>JAUPKT010000485.1 GCA_030837305.1 Thermodesulfobacteriota bacterium | reverse complement strand
TGGATGGTGGCGATGATTTCCGCATAGGTGGAGGGTCGGCCAATGCCGAGTTCCTCAAGCTCTTTGGTCAGGGAGGCTTCGTTGAACTAGGGCGGCGGTTGCGTGAAATGCTGGCGGGGAACGATTTCCCCCAAAGTGAGTTGATCCCCCACGTTGAGGGGAGGCAGAGCCTTTTCCGTGTCTTCCTTGCTCTGAGATTGACGACCATTCTCATCTTCGGGCTCAACGGAATAGATTCGGGTGTATCCGTCGAATCGCATTACTGAGCCGGTGGCTCGGAAGGTCATCCTACCGGAAGCGATGGAGGCAGTGGTCATGTCCATGATGGCGGCAGCGGCCTGGGATGCGACAAAGCGCCTCCAGATGAGGGTGTAGAGCGCCAATTGTGCCTTATCGAGATAGCGGGCCACCCTCTCGGGGGGCAATTCCATGGATGTCGGTCTGATGGCTTCGTGGGCCTCTTGGGCAGTCTTGCCCACTTTGTACGTGTGGGGTTTTGGGGGAAGATAGTTTGGACCGTACGTGCCGCCGATAAACTGTCTTACAGCGGCGATGGCTTCGGGCGCGACCCGGGTGGAGTCGGTCCTCATGTAGGTGATGAGACCCACGGCTCCCTGATCCCCCAGTTCGATACCTTCGTAGAGTTGCTGGGCGATGCGCATGGTTCGCGTGCCCGTAAATCTGAGCTTCTTGGAGGCCTCCTGCTGCATGGTGGATGTGATGAACGGGGGTTGGGGCCTGCGGGATCGCTCCTTGCGCTGCACATCTGCAACTACAAAGGGATGAGAGACCGCTTCGTTGACAAGGGTCCGGGCTGTCTTCATGTTCCCGACCTGTATTTTGCGGCCGTCGTATTCCACGAGTTTCGCTTCGAAGGACGGGGGCTTCTTGGCCTTGAGAAACGCTGTTACAGACCAATATTCCTCCGGCAGGAATTTGTCCCGAGCGTTTTGACGGTCGACAATGATGCGCAGGGCTACGGATTGCACACGGCCTGCACTGAGGCCAAATTGAACCTTTTCCCACAGCAGGGGGCTGATTTGATACCCCACAATGCGATCGAGGATACGGCGGGCCTGTTGCGCATTGTACTTGTTGTTGTCCAATCTCGTGGGTGATGCAACGGCTTCTTTTATTCGTCGCTCGGTTAGTTCATTGAAGAGGATCCTGTACGTTGCGTCGTCGGGTTTCCCCAATTCCTCTTTGAGGTGCCAGGCGATGGCCTCCCCTTCCCTATCCGGGTCTGTTGCGAGGAAAAGCCTGTCCACTCGCGCGGCCGAGTCCCGAAGATCTTTGATCACCTTCTCTTTGCCGGGAATAATCTCGTAGTACGGTTTGAAATCGTCGGAAACATCGACCCCCAGGACAGGACTCCCCGGGAACGCACCCTTCAGGGGACTGCGCCGGTCCTTGGCCGCTTGATTGGGCAGATCCTTTATATGTCCGACAGACGCCTTTACTTCGTATCCTTTGCCCAGGTATTTCTTAATGGTTTTTGCCTTAGCCGGTGATTCGACCACAACCAGCGTTTTTTCCATCAATTCGACCCTTTCATCTAAAATCTTCTCTCTAAATTTCGGATTCTGTTGATATCAATATTCATCCGGCGGATGGCATTATCGATGTTTCTCATATTGCCGCTCACATCCCGTTCCAGCCTGCCGACATTTCCTCCATTCCACCGCATTGACGACTGGGAGCCGTAACCTGTGCGGGTCCGTGTGCGAGACGAGTCTTGCTTGCGATCCTTTTCAGGGGGCTGCTTGGCCGTGGAATCCTTTTTTTCAGGAGGAGCTTTCGGGTCTTCAGCGCTACTGACCGCGGGTTGTGTGGAAACGCCCTGGGAGGATCCCTGGCCTTTTGGTGAGGCGTCCGGGGAAACGTCCTCCGCCAAGGCAACCACCGAGGAAAAGAGCAACACCACCATGAGCACAACCACCAGCCTTGCCACTGCTATGCGTTCGTCTCGTTTCATTGTTTTGCCTCCCGGTATGCGGCCTCCGCTTCAGTCCATTCGGATCACCAGGTTCTTCTCTGACGTGAGCCTCGGGATTCAATGCCTTCACTGTGCATGATTTCTCTCTATTTCTCTGGATTTTCCATGGTCATACCACAAACGGCTGGGATCATATAGTGATTGCGAGGTTCTTGTCCAGTGTTTGCAGCGGGAATGAGTCGGGCTGCCTTGAGCGGGTAATGGAGGGAGAATTCCTCTTTACAAGCTGTAAGAAATACTGACATGAGCAGATCAAAGTCCAACCGATTAAGCGAGAATAGAGAAGGTAAATGCAGTCCGTACACCGGTATTTTCTGAGTTCCGGCCCTCATTTCGGTGCGGTACATGAATTGCATGCAACGGTTTTCGAAAGTGGAGTTTTGGACAGATGCAAGAGCCATTGAAGATCTTGATAGCTGATCGGAACCGTCACGTCAGAGAATTCCTTCAACGCGAGTTCACAGCCTGCGGTTATGCGGTGGATGTGGCGGGGGACGGTCGGGAAGTACTATCTAAACTGGCTCATCCACCTGATTTGCTCATCTTGGACTTGGAGATCCCGCTGATCGATGGGATGCAGTTGCTCGAAGTTCTTCGCACAAGTATTCCTCGGCTACCCGTTATCATCCACTCTTTCTTGGAGGAGCATCTTAATCAGCCGCTGTTGTCATCTGCTGCAGCTCTTGTGGAGAAGGCGGGCGACACGGACTGCCTGAAGCGGACGGTTTCCGATGTGATGCAGCAGTATTACCCGGAGATGTTTGTGTCATCCGCCGGTCCGGCGCTTCCGGGCTGAAGTGTCGTATCATGGTACTCTCGGTCAAAGCAGGCTCCGAAGGGCATTAAGTTCCATCGCTCCTATTCGGGAGAGCGCATAGCCTTCAAGCACAAATTCTCGTCCCAGATTGCCCAGTTGAGTCCTCAGTTCTTTATCTCTTAGAAGCTCTTTTACCGCATGTCTCAGATGAAGGGGATCGGTTTCTGAGAGTAGGCCGGTTTTCCCGTGGTTGATTATTTCCCGTATGCCCGGGGCATTCCCTCCAATCACCGGGGTTCCACAGGCCATTGCTTCCAGAAGGGCCTTTGGATGGCCTTCATACCGCGAAGGGAGGACAAACACGGTCGCCTCATTCATGTATCCCGGCAATTCCTTATTTGGGACGTTGCCTTCCCACACGATACGATCACCAAGGTGTTCGAAGCGTTTTTGTAAGAGCGGGCGCATCTTCCCTTCTCCGATGATGCGAACATTGACGTCTAATGGAGCCACGGCTTCGAGAAGATTATCGAGATTCTTTTCCGGGGCTATTCGTCCTACGAAAAGAATGGTGTGGGGACTTCGCGGTCTGTTCATGGGCCGAAAGAGATCGGTATCCACGTAATTGGGTATGACCTGGGTCTTCCCTTTTGTCTGGGGGACTCGCAAGAGGATATCGGCCTCCATGGCGGGTGTAGTCACAACTACTGTATCAGCCCCGGAGAAGACTTCATACTCGGTGCTGAAGGCCTCTTGGGCCTGGGGAGAATCTGCCCCATGTTCTCGGGAGGCATTGGCCGACCACATGTAGCCGCAGCGAGCTATGAAGCGCTTGGCAAGATGCCGGGCAACGTTCAGGGCGG
>JAUPKT010000484.1 GCA_030837305.1 Thermodesulfobacteriota bacterium | reverse complement strand
TCAACATCCCTCCCAGTCTCGGTAAGAGCCACAAGAAGACGGCCCCGCTCGCAACTAAAACCACAACATTCGCTGCATGAGCCCAGTCAGAGAAACGAGTCAACCGTGTAAAGGCCAGCACATACACGATGTGACCGGCAAGAAAAGCCGCCAATCCACACCGGAAGGTTGTCAAACCAGGCAGCGCAAGACAAACGTCCCCCACAAGACCCAGAAGCAGTCCCACAACAATGAGGCGATAATATACCGGCATGGGCCTAGGTTGCAGGAAAGCCGTCACTACAAAAAGACTCGACAGAGGCACTTTGTACGTTAAAATAATCGACGGACTTCTTGTACTCTCCGCCCACAAGAGACCTGCGAGTAATACAAAGCCAATGGCAACCAAAATTGGACGTGACATATGTTGTCTCCTCAAAGCAATTTCAACTACGGATGTTTCAAAGGCCTATCCAAAACCCCCAACAACTGCAAGCCCTTTTAATCTCTATCGGATGCTCCAAGAGAGCCTATGTCTTGGGTATCAGTGTTTGGATGAAAACGGGTGCTTCCTTGAAGTCAATCAGCCGTGGTTTGGACACTGTAGAGTATTCCAGGGAAGAGGTCATAGGTAAGTGGTTCAGGGGTTTCCATGCTCCAGGTTACCCCGGGACCATTTCAGAGTTAACTTCCCCAAGTTCAAGGCGGCTTGAGAAATACATAACGTTGAGTTTCAGATGCTCGAGAAGGACGGGCCACAAATTTTCGTTACTTTTCACAACACCGCGAGTCTCCTGTTTATGTTCTGCAAGTCAAACAAATCCGGTGCGAACTCCTCTCCGAGCCACTCAAGGGTATCTTGGTATTCCGGGTGCCCAGGATCCTTGATAATCTCAAGCATTTCTTCATATCCCCAAACGCCTCCGCAATCCTCCGGAGGGCACGCACGTTTACCCGTCAGGCATACTGGATAATTGGTTCTCGGGTCCATGGGCAGGATCTTCTCCACGAGGATCTGGTGCTCCCAACTGTCGCCGAAGTCATACATGTAGACAAACTTTTCTTTCTCCAGGGAAATCAATTTGTCGAGACGAGCCTTTTTTTCGTCCATGACATCATTGGTGTCGAGTAGCACTGGATCACTGTAGCTCTCGCCATGAACGAAGAACTCGTGCAAATGCGACTCTTCCCAGCCCATGACCTCCTGCAGAATTCGGTGAAGACGCCCAAGTGTCGTGTCACCTGCAACCTGGATTCGTCTCCAGATGGGTGGCCTGATTCCCCGCAGCGTGACCTTCATTTGGTACACGAGACTCTTTTGAACTTTGCGTTGCCGCGATGTTCCGGCAGTCGGTGTCTTTGCCATGTGCCCCAATGCCCCCTTAATGAAATACTTGTCCACTACAAGCATAGTGGATGCGCAGACTATGCCATTCGATAATGGAGACGAAATGACAACTTTGCCCCACCAGCTAAATCGGTTGCCAGTTCCTCTATCTTTTTCCGATGTTCCGGATTGCGAACGATTCCTTGCACCACAAGTCCATCTCCCTCAACAGCAACCTCCAATGTGCTCACAAAGAGAAACGGCTTGGTCAGCAGTCCGGACTCCACCTTTGCCGCTATCCCACGAATGCGTAGGTCGTCCTCAGCCTCCTTGGTCTTCAGGCGATCCCTCGCCACAAGAGTATCGCAGACCGTGTGAATGATTTCTTCAATAGGCTGAATCCCCGCATTGAAGATGGCGTCGAACCCTGACGGGTCTCCCCATTCCCTTCCAAACACCGACATGATGAAGCGGTTTCGATCCCGGTCGGTCCGGTCCGCCAACCATCGTGCCGTGTCATAATCAACATTCTCTCGGATCATTATGCGTTCGAGTCTGTTTGCCATAGGGGCAATAACGCGAATGCGAAACGCATGAGGAACATGCTCCAGGAGAAAATTGCCGCCCCTTTCCATGATGACGACGTTATCCTTGAGCGCAAAATCGAGAAGAATCCTCTTTATAAGTGCCCCAAACCCCCTAAATGACCAGTCGTAACGCTCCCAGACTGATGGAGAGTGCTCGTCCAGCCCTTTTCCCCATTCAGCCCACTTCCTGCCTTTCTCTCCCAGTATCTGGAGGAGCTTTTCTTTATCAAGGCAGACGTACTTCAATGCCCCAGATACCCCTTGGCCAACTTCTCTCCCTCCGCTGCCAAATTCCCTTGAAATTGTCAAAATAGCCATGCCGCTTCACCCATTTCTCGAACAAGAGCCCGAATTGTCATTTCTGAATACTCCACCTATTCCGCAGACCGTTTGACCATCCACCTCATCCAAAGTTTTCCGACGACGATCACCCCTACTGCAAAAATCCCCTCCATAGCATACTGAAACAACTTGCTCGGAGCAAACGCACTCACGACTACAGGGTCGGTTATAATCATCTCCGCACCAACTTTACCAAGAACTGCCGCCCCCGCGTAAATGATGATCGGATACCTGTCCATCAACATAGACAAGAGATTGCTGGTAAAGACGATGAATGGAATGCTGAGCCCCAAGCCGAAGAGGAGCAGAAAAAGGCTTCCACCCGAAGCGGCGCCCACAGCGAGCATATTGTCAAGGGACATGGTAATATCTGCGATAACGATGATCTTAATGGCCTGCGCTATGGTTGTGGCTTCTTTCTCTGCGCCCTCTTCAGGCAGCCCTTCCATGAAAAGCTTGACCGCGATCCACAAAATGAGGACCCCGCCCACAAGCTTCACATAACTTACCTGAAGCAACTGTGATACCACAAATGTCAGCGCCACCCGCAAGAGCACAGCGGCCGCTGCCCCAAATAAAATACCTTTCTTGCGCTGCTCGGACGGCAAGGAGCGAACTGCCATGGCTATGATCACGGCATTGTCTCCCGCCAGGATCAAGTCTATGAGAACGATACTGAGCAACCGCCAGAGAAAATCGACATCCAGTGCCATGCTGCCGAAAATGCCCAAGTCCATGATCTCACCCTGCCATAAATCAAATTAACCGGGACGCGGTCCGGCACACTTCCAGCAGATATAAATTACTGTAATTGGTGCGTGCAGTCGCGTTCAGTTCAAGAGACCCTTCTCTACCCAGCACACGAAGTGCTCATCCTGCCGGATAATCATAACAGATGACTCTCCGGTATCAGTAAACAGTCATTCAGGTCCTTGCGTCAAGCATTATCAACAAAACTGCCAATGTTTCCAAACTCTTTTCCTGGAATGTGGATAGGCCATTAAACAAGAGATTCCAGCGAATTCCCAGGCTCATATAGAAATCAGTGGATTCCATTAGACAGGTTTCGCCGAAGGGAATCAGCGTCTTCTACCACAACCTAAACAATTCCCCACAGGCATTGTAAAACTCTATCTCTTGTCCTAATATTCCTTATCAGAAGGAACCGGCTTTTGAGGCGCAAAAGAATGTCGAATGTTATTAGAACCCTCCCGTTTCTCTCAGAACTGCTGGATGCTATTCCATCCTA
>JAUPKT010000483.1 GCA_030837305.1 Thermodesulfobacteriota bacterium | reverse complement strand
CTGGGTATTGACGGGGAGAGAGAAAAGAGAAAACTTGAGCAGAAGCGGCTTGGAGATTTCACCTCGAATAGCCACCGATGAGATGCCCTCATCAACTTTTGGGCTGACGGACAAGGTCTGATTAAGCTTCGATCCGCCCTGAAGCTGCACCAAATTATTATCTCCCCTCCACCATGGCAGCCATTCAACAGGCACAGGCGAAATAGCCGTGGCAGGATCAAAAGTCACCCAAGTCCGGTTGTCGTACACTTCAAGCCAGTGTAATAAATTAACCTTCTTGGAAAATTCCGATTTTTCTTCATTGAGGTCAATGCCGTGAACAACTCGGGCAGGTATCTCAGCATGGTTAAGGAGATGAGCCGCAAGTTCTACTTTGGCGCGCGGAGTCGTTTTTTTGCCTAGAAGGAGCTGCACATTGTCGTCCGGATTAGCCGAGTTTAGCCTCTTTAAAAGTTCGGCGACAAAACTGCGAGTGTCGGCTGACTTGGACTTCATGTTGCTTATAAGCGAGTCTGCGGCGGCGAGTTTGGGTCCCTTGAACCCGGGATTAGTAATTTCAGCGGGTCTTGTGTCCGGTTTAGAAGTCTTATTCCTCACCATACGGACCGTTGCCTGGTAAAAAAGGTTCTGGGGACCGTTCTCTTGACGGGTAGACCAGACCACTGTTCGGTTGACAGCTTCCATTGAAGCGACGAGACCGTAACCGGTTGAAATGAAATGTTCGTCGGTGACGGCAAACCGTCCGGTATTCATAGGAAGAAACATCGACAACTTTACCGGGGCTCCTTCGGCCTCGAAACGGAGACGAGCCTCCAAATGCCATACTTGCACTTTCGTCTTAGGCGATAAGGGAAAGCCCAAGTAATAGGCCTTGTAAGAAAAAACCGCGAGCCCTATGAGGATCAATCCGAGCGCACACAGGTAGAGCCGCAATTGGTTCACCGTGTCATTGCTCCTTACAGCTCGGTTCTGCTGAGTATTCGACTGATGGATCCGGCACCAGCCTGCCGGCCATGAAGCGGCGTCCTATGAGAAGCGGATACTTGAAACGGTTTCGGTCAACCAAGTTTACGTCGGTCTCCGCGTAATGACCTCCAATACAGATTCCCAGGCTAACAACCAGACGTTTCTGAGGTGGCCCTTGGTGTCGCTTGATCTCGGCTACTCCCAGTAATTTACGTTCGAGGGTAACTTTCTTCCCTGTCTTGTCCACAACGGTGAATCTGACCCATGTTTCCCCGTCTCTATCAAATTTGTTAATATCAACAGCATTGATTGACGAAGTGTCGGCACCCGTATCCAGTTTCGCGTCCAACACCATGTTACTTGGAACTATGATTGCTTTCTCGATCCATCCTACACTTTGCTTGTCTTGTCCAAGAAGGCCGACCGGCACCAGGATTAACATTGCACAAATCAATAAATGAATCCCGATGTTCATTCTTCATTCCTTTGGTGAGGAGGTTCATAGTCTGGTGTTGCACTTGACCGATTCGTTGAACCAATCGTTGATCGCATATTATCTATACCTGGCCTTACTCGACTGACTGGGCCAGACATTTTGGTCAGGGTTCTTTTCGAGGATGAGGTCTACCACATGATGATGACCTTGCTCCGTTGCCAGACTTAAGGCTGTAAAACCCTTTCGGGTTCTTGCATTGACATCCGCTCCCTTTGAGAGCAGCAGGGCCACCACATCTTTCGACCCATTGAGCGCAGCACAGATCAAAGGGGTCTGGCCGTACCAATCCTCTGCATTGACCTCTGCGCCTCTTTCCAAAAGCAATCGTACAACATCAGTATGTCCTCGAGACGCGGCAGCCATCAACGGAGTCTTGCCATATTGTCCCCGAACATTGACGTTAGCTCCCTTGTCCAAAAGCAGTGTCACTGCTTCAAGCTGACCGCCATAGGCTGCTCGACCTAATGGTGTCTTGCCTCCCGAATCGCGGGCATCCAACGGGGCTCCTTTGTCCAGGATCGCAATCATTTGAGATACTTTTCCAGTAGATGCGGCGCTGGTGAGTTGGGAAGCGAGGTCCTTAGAAATTCCAAAACCAGCCGAGACCAAACCACCGGCCGCCAAGATTCCCAATATAGGTAAAATTCTTTTTAATGCTTTCAAGTTATCCTCACTCCATATCTTTTTAACAATTCACTTGAACTCTCTTCACGCATAATTTCATTTCGGGATAGTTCGGGCTTTATATATTATTACAAGCCAATGTCAAAAAACCTGCGATTCTTTTTGAGGTAGGCCCTTCTCACAGGGCTCAGTCATACCTTGATCAAACTCGAACTCGGATAGGGAATTGTGCAGGAATCCATCTCAGGGGGAATTAGTGCTTGGCGTATGAATACTGGTGAATCCTTATTGCGCTTGCGCCCGCTCATCATATTTTAATTCATTCGTCGAGCCCCGCACCGAATTTATCCCAAGGGAAGCCGAACAGTCTAGAACTGAAGCATCCCATCGTAACTACCCGCCTAATACATCTTTTCGTCAAACAGTGAAGTATCTGGCCAAAAAAAGGTGCCCCACGTCAGTGAAGTTCAGCGAGGCACCATTCTCCACGTGGATTTTACCTTCAGGGAACCGACCAGAATCACAGAACACAAAAATCGTTGCTATCGCATCAACACCCTCTCTGGGGTCGAGCGGGCGGCTTTGCAGCAGGCTCCGCTTTTGCCGG
>JAUPKT010000003.1 GCA_030837305.1 Thermodesulfobacteriota bacterium | reverse complement strand
GGCTTCCCCCAATTTGCAAACACCAAGACGCCAATCATGAATGAAAAATAGATTATCGTCTGCCACAGCGGCCGCATCTCATGTTTCATGCCTGCCATGGCTGCCAGGGTGGCCTGTGTCCGCTCCTCTTCTTCTCTGCGAAATATGAAATGCATGAGCAGACCAACCACCACACTCATGGACACGGCGCCCACGGCACGCGCGATTCCAATTTCCACTCCCAAGATTCGGGCAGTGAGTATGATGGCGAGCACATTGATGGCAGGACCGGAATAAAGAAACGCAGTGGCAGGGCCAAGGCCTGCGCCACGGGTCCAAATACCTGCAAAAAGAGGAAGCACCGTGCAAGAGCATACAGCCAAGACCGTTCCGGAAACCGATGCCACAGGGAAAGAGATCCACTTGGATGCGGTAGGCCCCAAGTACTTCATGACCCCTTCCTGACTCACAAAAACAGCGATGGCTCCTGCTATGAAGAAAGCGGGGACCAGACATAGCAGTACATGCTCCTGAGCGTACCACTTGACCAGTTCCAAAGACTCCGTCACTGCATTGTCAAAACGAGGACTGCCGACCGGAAGAAAAAAGCAGACGAGAAATCCCCCTATGATAAGGAGTAACGCCTTCCATTGGTCGTGCCAATAGGAGACAAAAGTGCTTTCCCTCAACGTTTCAACCATTGACCGGGACTGGTCCTTGATGCTGTGGTTCCCCACGCCGGTACTCACTGAAGCCGAATGATCTTTTTCCAACGTACTATCCTCTGAACTTGTTGAATTAACTTACGGCAGGTTCTTCATCCCTGGGACGAGGTCTGCATCATGCCACCATGACGGATCTTTGATCTTCCAAACGCCTGATGACGACTCCCTCAACGCAATGGGAAAAGTCCAAGGCACAGGACATGGTGACTCGATACATGATTTTAACGCCATCTCGTCTGTCAGCCACCACTCCCGCTTTTTTCAGTATGGCGAGATGCTTTGAAATATTGGACATCCCCGTGCCCATGTGATCGACAATTTCGCAGACGCATTTCTCCCCATCCCGAAGGAATTCGACCACGCCGAGTCTGAGGGGGTGTCCGAGGGCTTTGAATACTTCGGCTTTTATCTGGAGTCTTGTCATATCATCACGCTGCATCTTTTGTTCTCCACTTGACCATTTGTTCAAATAATAAAGTGTGTCTCCAGCCTTGTCAAGAAGCCCCATGAAAAAAATGTTCTCCCCTTCTTTTGTCAGAATTAAAACAGCACGGAGCCTCAAAACTCGTCGTGCAGGGAATCGGCCAGGACGCCCTTATCAAGATACAGGATCCGCCCTGCCCTCTTTGCCGCTCGAGGATCGTGGGTGACCATAACGATTGTCTTTTGGAATTGCTGGTTCAGCCTACTCAGCAAGTTGAGCACCTCGGTGGCGCTGTTCTTATCAAGGTCTCCGGTGGGTTCGTCTGCCACCACAATGAGGGGGTCCGTCACAATGGCTCGGGCTATTGCGACTCTCTGCTGCTGGCCTCCGGATAACTGACTCGGATAGTGATCCATGCGGTCGGCAAGCCCCACAGCCTCAAGCGCGGCAATGGCGTGATCAGCCCTCTCTTTTCGAGAGAGGGAGGTCAGCAGAAGAGGAAGCTCCACGTTTTCCAGGGCGTTCAGAACAGGAATGAGATTATAGAACTGAAAAATAAAACCCACATGTCCAGCCCGCCAATCACTCAACTCAGATTCCGTTAATTTTGCGATGTCGACACCGCCCACCGTGAGTTTACCCCCATCGGGCCTATCTATTCCTGCGATAAGGTTCAAGAGGGTTGTTTTTCCTGACCCGGACGGGCCCATGAGAGCCACAAATTCACCCTGTTCAACGGCGAGAGAGATGTCTCGCAAGACCGGCACGATCTGGTCCCCCCGGGTATAGGACTTGGAGAGGTTCTCGACGAGAACTATGTCCACGGGAAGGTGAATCCCTCCCGGATGGAGTCTTCCCGAGTGTGGCGTCATTCCGGAACCTTCACACGGCGTCCATCCCTGACCTGATCTCCAGGTTTCAGGATAACGATATCTCCATCTTGGATTCCAGACAGCACTTCCACAGTGTCCCCCCATTCTCGACCAGTTTCGACGGCTAATTGATGGGCCCTGGCTTCGTTCACACGATAAACAGTCTTTTGACCGTTAGCAGCGTTTACTGCAGATCTCGGTATGCCCAAGAAAGGTTTATGTTCGTCCGGCCCAAGTGGCCGTGAAAGAAACGCGGCCTTTGCGCTCATCTCCGGGAGAACACGCGAGTCGAGTTTTTCGAATTTGATCTTAGTGAGTACGGTGGCTTTTGATCGATCCGCCGTGGGGACGATCATGTGGACCGTGCCCGCAAACCGATCGTCGGGGAATGCGTCCAATCGAACCTCCACCGCCTGGCCCAGCCTCACCTTCTCTAGGCTTGCTTCCGAAACATCCACTTCGACCATGAGAGAACTGAGGTCAGCCATGGTGGCCACTGCAGCCCTTGCATTCACGGATGCCCCAAAGGGTGCGACTATTTCACCTTCATCCGCACTCTTCGTCAGTATGACTCCATCGAATGGGGCTCTAATCAAAGAGTACTCCAGATTTACTTCTGCCAGGCGCAGCGACGCTTCTGCACGGCCGATCAGGAATCGGGCCTGGGTCTCTGAGGACAGCGCTTTCTTGTAACGGGCCTCAGCAGCATCAAAGGCCTGGTCTGAAACAGCTCCAGTGGCCTTAAGGGACTTGTTGCGGTTGTAGTTGAGCGTGGCATCTGCCATTTCGGCTTCCGCATTAGTCAGGGCAGCCTTGGCAACCCTCAGATTTGCACGACCCTCTTCCAACGTGGCCACGAGGTCTTCATTTTCCAGTTGAGCAAGTATGTCACCGGCCTTCACCACCTTGCCTTCTTCCACAGACAGCTTTCGTATACGGCCGGTGGCCTTGGAAGATACGGCGGCTTTTCTTTGGGCTACCACATAGCCGCTGGCGTTGAGTTCGGTGAGTGCCCTGGACGGGAACGTCAAAGCGACCTTTGCAGTCGATACAGGGACAGCGGGCAGCAATCGCCCTGTCCCGGCAAGGATGATGACGATTACGACTATGGCCGATACTATTGAGAGACCCCAGACAAGTTTCTTCCGTCGTCTCCCCGGACCGGAAGATCCCCGGTAATTTTCACCAATTCTTAGTTTGTCGAGATCATCTTGGCCCATGTGTTGTCAATTCTCCATGGGATACATTTACAGCACCTTTCTCAAAGGGGCAACAATCGAATGCGGCTTGAGAAGAGATCATCGGGCGACATTTCTCAAGAGTGGGAGTCTGGGTGTGAAAAGCCATGAATTTGATTGTTTCAATTGATGACGTTCATCTTCACCATGGTTCATGCTATAGTGAATCGTGAATGGATGAGTATGTGACCCCTCATAATGAAGAGGCGTAAGGCTTCAAGTAATGCTTTATCTGGTTAATCGGATCCCATGAGAAACGCTGAACGTAGGGACAAGAAATTCAAGCGGAAGTTTTCGCTCATCAACGCCCCGAGACTGGCGTTGGGAGCGGTGGGCCTCGTCATGATGACCTTGATCCTCGCTCCGCCTCTGATATTGATTTCCCTCTTAACGGCTTCGGGCCGGCCCGCATACCTGATCGGTACCTGGTGGGCGTATGGTGTGGCACGCGGCATGGGCTTGACGTTCTCCATCAGGGGCAAAGAAAAGATTACGCCAGGCGCAAGCTATATTATCACTCCCAATCATCAAGGTAACGCAGACATTTTGGCATTATTTAGATGCTTGCCCACTCCTTTTCGGTGGGTCATAAAAAAAGAACTTCTCAAGATACCCCTTTTTGGTCCAGCGTTGGGCCGCACCGGCGCCATAGCCATCGACCGGTCCAATTCGGAAAAAGCCATTAAAAGTCTGGAAGAAGGAAAAAAGAAACTCGAGGGCGGCTGGTCTGTGGTGATCTATCCCGAAGGAACCCGGAGTCCGGATGAGAATTTGCAGCCGTTCAAGAAAGGCGCATTCATGATGGCCGTTCAAACGGGAATTCCCATCTTGCCCGTCACGTGCAACGGCGCGTTCCGGGTGCTCCCCAAGAAAACCATTTTCTTCCTGCCGGGTCACATAGAGGTGGTAATAGCTGATCCCATACAAACTGAAGGCCTGACACAAGAGGACGTGCCCGACCTGATTGAACGTACCCGTCTCGCTATGTTGAGTAATCTTGATACGGAGTTCGACCCATTCGATGGAAAGGCACGATCGAACAGCGTCTCCTGATCTCAAGAGTCAGTCAATATTGGTGACATCTTCCAACGGCTCCCGGCCGTGTTTCCGCACAAAACTCTCGAAAGCGGTCCTGTAAGCACTGTCAGGGCTTGATAAACTCTTCTGCGATTTCAATTCAGTTTCGAGGGCCAGCTTCGCCTGGGTCAGACGAACGGCGTCGCCATCCCTCGCCGTCTGGTCAACCCATTCCAGGGCTTTCAGAATATCGGATTTGTTCATGACTAGTCCTCCTGTGAAGCGGTCCCGGCGGTTCGGGTCTCTTAGTACATAAAGGCCTCATCACGATACCGGCGAGAACGTTTGAGGGAACTTTATAAATAAGTCTGACCTCGATCCCATTATAAACGTTCCATCAATATTGTCCCGTTTTTTCGCCGGCGCATCAATAAAGAAGACTCAAACGTTAGGCTCTAAAGGAGAAAGACGGAGAAAATGCATCGTTCATTTGCACCATTTGAGGCACGGATTCACGTGTACGGTGTGACCGTGGCCCAGGTGTTTGCTCAGAAAATCAATTCGCCGGTCACGGTGAAGGATGCCTGATCCGACCACACGCGCGATCCGTCAAAGGAGAAGTCGACGAATTGAACAGGGTTCGTCAGCCGATGGGAGCCATGACTCACTATTCTCAGAAGATCCGCTTCCAGTCGCGCCCGGAGCGACTGCGTATAGAGGAATCCCAATTGAATGTTTGCGTGCCACGAGTGACCACGGGTGTTATCCTGGGTCACCCTGTGGCCTGAACGGAGCAGGTGCAGGTCTTCATTGCCGGCGGTGACCATCCCATAATCACCCTGAATGGAAACATCCACCAGCGGGAGGGAGGGCAGCATTCGGGATGCGCCTAGTGTTCGCCTAAAGATACCCCCGATATAGTAATGATAGAATGTTTGTCTGAATTCTATGCCGTTGCCGGGCAATGGAAACGGTTGCTGGCCGACCTCAAACTGGATGCCGTCATAGGTCGTGAAACTGAATCGCTGGACACGCCAGCCAACCAGGGGACGGATGTTAAGGGCCGCAGTAAGCCCCAGAGCCATATCCACCTTCGCGTCCACGGAAAAACCACTGTTCATCTTGCATCTTGATTCGCTGAAGATGGTTTTTTGCCCAGGATTAGCCCCGTCGGTCCAGTCGCTGTCCTGC
>JAUPKT010000482.1 GCA_030837305.1 Thermodesulfobacteriota bacterium | reverse complement strand
CCAGCAACTGCATCGTCCTGTCCGTGGCCCAGATATGTCCCGTTCTTTTCTCAAGACTCCAGAGCCCCGCTCCTGCAGAAGAAACCGCTAGCCTTACTCGCTCTTCGCTTTCCAAGAGAGATCGTTCCGCCTTTCTACGCTTCCGAATACTTATCAAGAGGCCAAGAATGAGAACCGTCTGAACCACGATTAAGACAATCACGCCCGTGATTTTGCGCGAATGCTCTTCCCAGAATGAACGTTCTCTATATCTGATTTCGCTGCCTGGGGGCACTGCACTCTCTGGAATACCCCACCGTTTCATTTCTCGCCAGTCGTACAAACTTGCGTAGGCCTGCTCTCCGTTGAAGGGGAGAGACGCCGGCGATTCACCGCCGAGGATACGAAGCGCCAGTCTCGCTGCTTCTATTCCCTGTTTCTCCAAGCTGACCAAGCTTCCGCCGACTATACCAAATCCGAGGTATGAGTCATAAAGGCTGAAAACCGGCACACTTGCGGCCCGGGAAATCATTGAGAGAGCTTCCCGTGGGACAAAGCTCTTGCCGGCACCATCTCGAAAAATCCCTGAGTAGAGGATGATTGATCCGGGTTGCAGAGTCCCAACCCTCACCAGGATGTCTTCAATCGGTAGCTTGGTAAGGTCGATCACCTCAAGCTCGGGTGCATAGGTTTTCAGCCCTTGGCGGAATATCTGTTCACTATATGCGTCGTTGGACTTCGTCCCCGCTATTAGGGCCGCCCTCTTTGTTTCAGGTCTCATCCGAAGGGCAGAATCAAGAACGCCTGCTATGTTGTCTCCCATGACGACACCGGTGACAAAACTACGTGAAGGGGATCTATCAAGGCTCTCTGCGTAGGATCTGTTCACTGCACAGGCGATAATGGGCACACTGGGAAACGCCGATCGAGCTTCTCCGAGAAGCATGTCCGCGGCAGCAGGGTAGACAGCGACAATAGCGTCCATCTTGAAACCGGAATACTTGCTATGAAGGTATTCGGCGAATGCACGGGCATGCGAAGGACCGCTGAAACGTGAAGCGTCCAGATACTCGGTGTATAAATGGATATCGAAGCGCTCGTTGGAACGGAAAGTTTCTCGTATGCCTCGATCAGTCAATTCATGGGCTGGATGGTCCCTGTCCTCGCTGTAGACAATCAGGACCCTCTTTATCTCTTTGGACTCCGCCGCGCACAATGACTCTATCAGGAATAGTATCAACAAGAGGCCAACAACGGCTGATCTTTGAATCTTGATCATAATTGATCACATCCCGTGAAAGGTTACACCCTGTTCTCGAAAGTACTCACGGATTCTATGATGCACCCGTCAGCGTCATTCCCTCGGAAGAGGGAATCCAGGGATCCTGGATACCGGATCGAGTCCGGCATGACAAGGCAAGAAGCAGTGCCGATTTCTCACAGTCATGGTGCCATCGTCGTGAACGAGTGGGTTCAAGGTATGCTATCTTCAATTTCGTTCTCATTCCGACAAAACTTTTTGTTTCCGGTCTGAACCTGCCGTTCGCGGTCAGGGCAGGAGGTTTTGTTCTATGGCATCCGATAATTGGGCCAGACTGCCGCATTGGGTGAGAGTTGTACAATGGGGCTCGTATAGGTGCATGATACTGTCGCCTGTTCCCCAAAAAGTCACCGGTTCGGGATTCATCCAAATAACTTTGCGACAGCGCTCGGCTATTGCCTCCATCGCATTGATACGTGGCGGTAGGTTGTTGTTGCGTGCATCTCCTAGAATGATCACAGTAGTCCTTGAATTAACAGCTCCCAAGTGCTCTGCCACGAATTGACCAAGAGACGACCCGTAGTCCGTTCCGAAACGATATTTCAAACCCTGGCCTTCAGCAGCTCTTGATACCGCCTCGTTGAGATCATATTCCTGAAACACTGATGTTACTTCCGCGAGATCTCCCACGAAGATGAAACTCCGGATCCGGGAAATCACTTCTTTCAAAGAGAACAAGAACAGCAGCATGAAACGTGAGAAATCCCGAACCGATCGGGAGACATCGCAGAGAGCGACAACCTGTGGTCGAGTGGTCTTTTTGTTTCTGAAACGTATATCGGGTAGGGGGCCCCCGTACCCAACATTGCCCCTCAAGGTTCGCCGGAGGTCGATCTGTTTTCTGTCGGCCCTCTTGAACCGCAACCCAAGCCGCTCCTTGAGGCGACGGGCGAGGCGTTCCACCTCCGGACGCATTGCTGCGATATCCTGATCCGTCAAATGGTAGAGATTCCGCCCTGCCATCTCCTCACCTTCAATACGGCGAAAAGCCATGAAGCGGGTTCTTTGCACTTCATCCAGCACCAGTTTTTCCAGTTCTTTTTCAAGGCGTTCCAGATTCCGTGCAACGTGTTCCCTGAACTCCTGGACAACGGTTGGATCCACGCCGCTGCGCTCCATCTCGGTGAGCACAGTCTGGGCCTCTACCCGAACCCCATCAATCCCCATTTTTCTCCTGAGTTCATTGACGAAGAATCGTCCCAACATCGGGGCGAACTGCATTCTCCTCAAAGCCAGAGACCCGCTCGCGGCCAGCATGTGCCGAGTCAGCTCACCGAAGTTTCCGGTCATCAACATACGGGTTACCGGTAAAAGTTGCCCTGTGTCTCCTCGTTCCATCTCAGCGGCCAATCGATCCATTAACTGAATGTTGTCTCCAAACCTTCCTTCGGCCACTGTTCCAAGCAGGGGACCACCCAAAAAATGAAGGTCGAACAACTCATCGAATAAGGAAATGTCCCGACGGCGTTTCACCAGCGCGGAGCGGAGAGCGTCTTTGAATTCGGTGCGGTCTTCAAGGCGTAAGTGCTGGACACATAAGGCCGCGTCCATTACTTCAGCATGAGAAACAGGTATCCCCGTTCTCCTTAGTGTGCCGACAAAATCAACAAGTGCGTTGCGCAAGCATCTCTCCAGTTACGAACGACGATCAATAACATGAAAAGAACGCGGACGTTGAGAAACAATGCAACTGGAAGACTCGAACGTTTTTGACAGAACGTACAATCGTCTTCTGGTGTCCTTACATCACTTTTTTCTTGGTCAGAGCCAAGCCCTCTCGGGCTCTTTGGATGTCCCGTTCGTATTTCAAGAGCACGTGCAGAGTCTCGTTGAGGACCTCGTCCGAAAGGCTGTCTACACACAGGGCCACCAAGGCAGCAGCCCAGTCCAGGGTCTCGCTGATGCTGGGGTTCTTTTTAAGCGGCATGTTTCGCAGCCGTCCTACCACTTCCACCACGTGCTCTGCAATACGCTCATCAAGCGCCGGCACTTTGAGCTGGATAATTTTCAGCTCTGCCTCGCGGGAGGGATAATCAATAAAGAGATGGAGACATCTCCGCTTCAGAGCATCGCTCATCTCTCTGCTGTTGTTGCTCGTGAGAATCACCCGCGGGATGCTCCGTGCTGAGATCGTTCCAATCTCCGGTATGCTGACCGTGAAATCCGACAGCAGTTCCAAGAGAAATGCTTCGAATTCCCGGTCTGACTTGTCCACCTCGTCCACAAGCAAGACCACTGGATCCGGCGATGTGATTGC
>JAUPKT010000481.1 GCA_030837305.1 Thermodesulfobacteriota bacterium | reverse complement strand
TTCCTTCGAGACGTACAAAGATAATAGAGGCAGAGACCCTGGAGCCGGTTCCTCCCGGTGAGGTCGGTGAGCTTTGTGTTACTTCTGATCACGCTTTGAAAGCCTATCTCAACAAACCCGAGGAGACCGCAAGATCCTTCGTAACCATCGGCAACGAAACGTATTACAGGACTGGGGATTTCGTCACCGAGGGTTCGAATGGAGAAATTATCTACGTTGAGAGATCAGCGGACATCTTGAAACATAAGGGTTACCGGGTGTCGGCTTCGGAGATTGAGGCTGTATTGCAGGATCATCCCGTAGTCGTTGGGGCCTGTGTGGTGGGTGTTCCTGATCAAAAGGTGGGTCAGCGGATAAAAGCCATCGTTGTGCTAAAAGACGATGCCAAGGGCGTCGGAGCGGCCGAGCTGATCAACTGGTGCTCACAGCATTTGGCATCCTATAAGGTACCTTCTTACATCGAGTTTCGCGACATGTTGCCAAAATCCAAAGTCGGCAAACTCCTGCGACGTGAAATCCGGGACGAAGAGCGTAGGAAAATGGAGAAGGGAAAGCACGACTGACATCTTCCATTGAATGTGCCATTGCCGGGCGACGCCCTTTTTGTCGACTGAGTGGGGGCAGTCGTGCATTAGGCATATAAGATGGCTTTTCTTAAGAATGGTGACCAGAGGCAGACTTTGGGTTCAAGATACTTGAAAGGATAGACCATGGCTGAGAATGAGATTTGGAGACATAAGCTTATTTTGGTTGTTGATGATGAGCAAGACGTTCTTGACACAATACTTGAGCAGTTGCCAACTGACGTGAATTTGACGGTTCACACGGCAACGACATTCGAGAAAGCGCGACAATATCTCGTTTCGTATACCTATGATCTTGTAATACTCGACATTATGGGTGTGCGAGGATTTGAACTCCTCAAGATATCAGTGAGCAGGAACTTTCCCTCGGTTATGCTTACCGCCCATGCGCTGAGCCCTGACGCTCTGAAACAGTCTATTGAGCTAGGTGCCCGTGCGTATCTTCCTAAGGAAAAACTCAATTCCTTGGTACCCTTTTTGGAGGACGTGCTCAAGCTGAATTATCAGTCAGTTTGGAGAAACGCACTTGATCATGTGGGCTCATTGTTCAACAAGAAATTCGGGTCTGATTGGCGGGTATCGGAGAAAGACTTTTGGGATGAGTTTGAGAAGAAACTGTCTGTGGACGATGCAGCGATCATAAAATAAGCTGGATTTGGTTTCGATGGGGGTCACCGGGTGAAGCCATCCGGCGTCTTCATGTGGAGGATTCCGTACTTGTGTTGAATGTCGGAGTCCAGTTTGGAAGAGTTCACAATATCGAGGGGAAGCAGTTCGTGCCCCTCGAGTTCCAGGAGCGCATTCGATATTCCTTGTAATTGATATTCCAGTATCTTTTGGTACAGCATCTCAGCATTTAGAATGTCGGTTCCATCAATCTTCATCACCCTCTTGAGGTACGAGGAGCTTTCCGTGAGACCATATTCAGGAAAGATTTCTGAAATAATAACGATTTTCTGATTTGGTTGGGTGGGAAGAGCATCAGCGTACTTGGCTCGAAATGAATCGCCTGATTTCCCGAGGTTTTCAATGCAATTAAGGGTCAATTCCACAAACCCGATGCCCGAAAAAATGAAATAGTTCGCACGGGAAAATATTCTTGATACAAGTCGAGGGAGATCTGGAGTCACCAAACCCTTGAGGGCGAGGATTTCTCCCTGTCTGAGGACTTTTATTGAAAGGGAATCACCTACCTTTTTTCGATTCAGGATTTCCGAAAAATTGATTTTCTGACCAAGAGTTTTGAAGTTAACTTCGCCGTAGTTATCTATTTCGTTGTCATCGATTTCCAGCAATATGTCTTTGGCCCGAAGTCCGAATTTATGGGGTCCGCCATCCGGGATGATGTAATCGAGCAGCACCCCACCGTGGTCCGGGCCAAGTCCAAAATATTCCTTGAGGCGTGGAAAAAGGGGTTGAACGACGAAAATCCACGAGGGAATCTGATGCTGATTATCGAGAAGAGGCATGAGGTTGCGCACAAGATTGATTGGAATGAAATAGTTTATTCTGTCACTGATCCTCATACCCTGAAAGGCGATTCCCACCACCTTATCATCTTTGAGGACCGGTCCACCTGAATTTCCTCTATTCTGTTGGAGTGATGCTTGGATCATGAGCCATCTATCCAACGAATACGAGTATTGGTTTACCTCTATGCGGCTTATTTCCCCTTGCTCAGACTTACTCAGACTTTCACCGCCCAAAGGATATCCCCAGCCCGTGACCTTGTCCCCCACCCGCAGTGAATCGCTGTCGCCTAACTGAAGGGGAACGACGGGGCCGTTGATGCGTTCATATGTCACGAGGTCTTCCTCGTTCATTTGCAGCACCGCAAAATCGGCCGAATTGCATATTCCTACAGGAACTACACGGTACTGCCTTTTTTCTCGTCCATTGGACACAAGTATTGATTGGGCCATGGAGACTGCGTGGGCGTTGGTCAGGATGAGACCTTTTCGGCCGGGAAAATTTTTTTCATCTGCAAAAAAGAATGCACTGCTCTTTGCGGTTATAAAATCGGGGGCTTTCCATGGCTTGTGATAATAGCCCGAGAATTTTGTACTGAGGACACGGAGGACCTGGGTCTCGATGAGCGAGTGATTCTGACTGCCTGCAAAGAGTTCCGTCCCTACGAAAGTCATGAATGCCGCGAATAAGGCAGCCCAATATTTTCTTG
>JAUPKT010000480.1 GCA_030837305.1 Thermodesulfobacteriota bacterium | reverse complement strand
TTTCTTCAAATTGACGAACATCAAGCATTGTTCAGGAATCGAGATTTCCCTCGCACATCTCAATGTCGCGTCTCATGGAACCATGAAACATCAACCAGAGATGTTCTGAGAATTACTGATCTCCCTTGTTTTGTGGGCAGGGATATTCGGTGGCACGGACGTATCCAAACAGAGATGAAAAGATCGCTTGGGGAAACACGCTCAGGAGGTAATTGTACGTTCGCACACTGCTATTGTAATGGGCTCTGGTAATGGCTATCTCCTGGTTTTTCTTTGCCACGTCTTGCCAATGGAGCCCAAACGATGGATGACGAGCCAAGTCGTTTTTTTGATTCACAATGGATTCTATTGTCCTAAGATGCATGTCGAGCTGATCTACTGCCGGCATGATTACATCGGGAGCGCTCGAGCGGTTTATTGCTGACCTTGCTTCCATGATCCTGTCCGATGTCTTGGCAAATCCTGGCTGAAAACTTCTCACAGCCTCCAAGAGACCAGGCAGGAGATCATTTCTCTCCCTCACTTCCCGAACGAAGAGTTGCCATTCAGCATGAATATTCGATCTTGCTTCGAGGAGAGTCGGCCTAATGCACACAAAAGAGATACCGGAAAAAAGAAGAAAGACGAGAATGCCTGCCGCCGTAATTTCTATTATGCGAGTTCGATTGATTTGCCATTTTTCCGGAGAGACCTCAAGTTGTAGAAGGTTTTGACTGCGGGTTGGATGAACGAAATTGGCTCGCCCAAAGTTGTTCGGGTGCTGGATGTGAGGACGGCGATAATAGAATAAGCTGCTCACAGGTAATGCCTTTTATTTCAAACAGGAACAATCCTATTTAATATTATACATGAGCTATTCAATTTAATGCAATACGTGAGAAGCAATAAAGGTACGGCGTCAGTTTGAAAGAAAGTAGAGAGGTAGGAAAATGCTGTAGCTGCTGCGTATTTGAGAAGAAACTTAAGAAAACAGGCTGGTTCCTGGTGTGGCCAAATTGCAACCGTGTATAAGGCGCACGCTACCTTTCGACGCACCTGGGAAAGCCATTGCACACGAAACTCTTTCTTTGGAGTCCGGCCACGCGTCCGAAAGTTATCAAAATCTCACAAGGACTGGTTTTCGAAAACTATTTAGGTCCTATGACCATGGTCATGCTTCGCCCCTCAAATTTTGCGGGTTGCTCAACCATGGCAGAGTCTCCCACCATTTCCAACAAACGGTCAATTAGAACTCTGGCCTGTTCGGGGTGGGTTATCTCTCGTCCTCGAAACATAATCGTCACTTTTACCTTGCAGTTTTCCTTCAAGAAAGCCATGACGTTGCGCACCTTGTGCTCGAGGTCGTGACTTTCAGTCTTGGGGCGCAACTTGACTTCTTTCAGCACGACAGTGGCTTGTTTCTTCTTCCGTTCGTGTTCTTTCTTGCTCTCTTCGTAGCGATATTTCCCATAATCCATGATCTTGCAGACAGGTGGATCAACATTGGGCGCTACCTCTACGAGATCAAGCGCGTACTCCTCCGCCTTCTGAAGAGCCTCCACGAGGTCAATGATCCCCAGTTGCTCACCCTCAGGTGATATGGCCCGAACTTTGGCAGCGCGAATCTTTTGGTTCACCCTGACCTTAGGTTCCGCAACAGCGGTAGTCCTGGGTCGACCTTTCATAGACAAAGCCCCTTATTCATGCATTCCATCCTCTTTCACATGTTGAATTCTTATAAAGTGTTTGACCGCGCGGTTGCCTGCTCCCGCAATAAATCAATGAATGATTCCAAGGAATATTCCTTTGTTTCTTCTTTTCCCCGAGCCCGAACAGAGATAGTTCGCGTGCTCATCTCCTTATCACCCAGAATCACCATATACGGGATCTTTTGATTACGAGCTTCTCTAATTTTGTGGCCTATCTTTTCGTTCCGGAGATCTTCTTCAACCCTGAATCCGTTTTTTCGTAACGCGTGTGCCACTCCAGTACCATATTCGTCCTGTCGACTGGTTATAGTCATGACAGTAAGTTGTACAGGAGACAACCACAGAGGGAATGCTCCTGCATAGTGTTCGATCAACACTCCGAGAAACCTCTCGATGGCCCCAAGGACCACTCGATGTATCATGACCGGTCTCTTGCGCTCTCCATCCGAATCAACGTATGTGAGCCCAAAACGCTCGGGTAAAGTGAAGTCGCACTGAATTGTAGCACATTGCCACAAGCGAGATAGGGCGTCCTTGAGCTTTATGTCTATCTTCGGCCCGTAGAAGGCACCATCGCCTTCATTGACCTCGTAGTCGACATGCTGATCGCGCAAGGCATTCTCCAGAGCCTTTGTGGCTCGCTCCCAATCTTCGTCTGATCCTATGGATTTCTCAGGCCTTGTGCTCAACTCCATGGAGTACTGGAAACCAAAGATCCCCATCACGTCTTTTACAAATTGAATTATCCCTAGTATTTCCTGGTTCAACTGATCCGGAGTGCATAAGATGTGAGCGTCGTCCTGAGTGAACTGCCGTACTCGCAACAAACCGTGAAGCACACCACTCTTTTCTTGCCGATGAACGGTGCCCAATTCAAAAAACCTCAAAGGGAGTTCCCGATAAGAGCGCACTTTAGACTTGTAAATCAGCATGTGAGACAGACAATTCATTGG
>JAUPKT010000479.1 GCA_030837305.1 Thermodesulfobacteriota bacterium | reverse complement strand
CTGCTGTTCATTGGAGGTGCCAGCTTCTGTTATTTCCTGGTCATGCCGTTTGCCTTTAAATACCTGATCGGCCTTGCCCCTGAGTCGGTGCGCCCTCTGCCCAGGATGGGGGAATATTTCGGGTTGGCATGCTGGCTCCTCTTTGCTTTCGGCGCGATCTTTGAGCTTCCTCTCATCGTGAGCATATTGTCTCACACAGGCATTGTGACGCCCGCCTTCCTTCAGAAGAACAGAAAGTACGCCTTTCTCCTGAGCTTTGTTTTGGCGGCCCTTCTCACCCCAACCCCTGATGTTTTTAACCAGGTGCTGATGGCGGGACCGCTGGTGATTCTGTATGAACTGGGAATTCTTGGCGCGCGCATTTTTGTTCCGAAGAAGCCGTCTAACAGGGTTACAGACTTAAAGATCTCTGGTTGAACATGATGAAAGCAATTTGCTTGTGAGGGTTTTATGTTAAAAGGTTTACACCTGAATTCCAAAAACGGAATTTAGCCGTAAAGAGCAAGGCAAGGAGAGAAAAACCGATGGAACTTATCAGACCTGGAACAAATATTGATTTTGTGGGCAAACGGAAATGGGCTTACAGTATCTCTTCGCTGATGATCCTGATCACCATTGTCCTCTTTTTTTTGAGAGGCGGTCCGAACTATGGTGTGGATTTTGCCGGGGGCACGGTGATTCAATTTAAACTGGGGAAGAAACAAGCCATCTCTGAGATAAGAGAGGCGCTCAGGAGCTTTCAACTCGAGGGGACTCATATCCAGGAGTTTGAAGAGGGAGGTGAGGCAGAGTATCTCATACGGATAGGGAAGGGTCAGGAATTGGCAGGGATTGGCGAAAAAGCCCAGGACGCCCTTATTGCTAAATTTGGACAAGGGGCAGTGGAAATCAGACGTGTTGAAAGCGTCGGCCCCCAGGTGAGCGAAGACCTGAGGGAGAAGGCCCTGTTCGCCATCTTCTATTCCATCCTTTTCATGGGGGTCTACATCTCAGGCCGTTTCGAAATGAAATGGACCATGAGCGTCATCATGGCGCTGTCTCTCTGTGCCGTCACCTATGCAGCCCTCCGGCTTGGGGTGAGCGTTACCTGGCTCATTATCATCGCGCTGTTTGTTACCTTGATACTGTGCTGGCTGTTGAATCTGAAATATGCACTTGGCGCCATCATCGCGCTCATACACGATGCGGCGGTCACCTTGGGTGCATTCGCCCTTACCGATCGGGAGTTCTCCCTCACGACTATCGCCGCGCTCCTCACCATCGTAGGGTATTCCCTCAATGACACGATCATCATATATGACAGAATCAGGGAGAATCTGCGGCGCACCCGAAAGCAGGATCTGGCAAAACTGATCAATGACAGCGTCAATCAGACCCTGAGCAGAACCCTGATTACGTCGGGGACAACCTTGATGGTGGTGGTGGCGCTTTTTATTTTTGGCGGCAACGTGATTCATGATTTTGCTTTTGCCCTGATGGTGGGATTCGTGGTGGGAACCTACTCGAGCGTGTATGTGGCGAGCCCTATTCTGCTGCTCTTTGAGAAAAAAAAGCCGGCTTCGGAAACATTGAAATAAATGCTCGATTCTGGCGCTCCTGGATTCTGTCTTCTAACACGCACACAGACTCATCGCAGAAGTCGGCAACTGAGGGAGTTGTATTAGGGCAAGGCTGTCAACCTTGAGGGATCGGCATTGTTGAAAGATGCTAAAGGCAAACCTGAAGAATAAGGAGGGTGGATGACAGGAAAAACGAAACTTGGGTGCGTAGTTGTTTTTTTTGGCAATACTGGATTTCTGGGGCATTGGAACCATGGGGTGCGAAACCACAACCAATATGGAGGGGCTTAGAAGGAAGACCCAACAGGCCTTAAGAGATAGCAAGAAGGCTCGGACAGAGGCAACAGGTTCATCTGAATGCAAAAATAAACCAGCCGCCAGCGTCCGGAAGGCAGAAAGGAGCCTGCACGAAAATTCTAGGATATCCTGAACCGGCTTACAACAAATAACCCAAATAGATTGGTTGGATTTTTTGCTGATAGTGCAATGGGTCGTATGAACGGCTTTATTTTATTGGGGAAAAGGAGATTACGCGATGTTTGGGTGGAAAGACAAATTCTTTTCGGAAAAGAAGAAGGCAAGTGCAAGCATAGAAGAACTTGCTCCAGGGAAAAGCCTTATATACCGGTTACCCGAAATTTATCATGGTGGTATAGGTGCGTTTGCAGTTATTGAACTGAATCAGGATTTTCCCAAGAATGGTCGAAAATATATTATCAGTACAGACACAGCAGAGAACGGCAACCCAAAAGGCCAAAAGATTCGTCGCTGGGACACCAACAAAAGCAAACAAATCATAGACTGGCTCAAGGACAAAAATGCCACTCCGTTCAATTGATGCCCATGGCGCTTTTTCATGACACGTTTTCGGCAATGAAGTACTCCTAAAGGATCGAGGCGTCATATTATAATTACTGTTTGTAACGATTTGAGAGTCCAAAGTTCTCTCGTCATGCCGGACCCCGTATCGGGTACGGGGCAGGCCCGATCCGGCATCCAGAGCAATTAACCTATCGAAATAATAATGGATTCCGGTTTTCGCCGGAATG
>JAUPKT010000478.1 GCA_030837305.1 Thermodesulfobacteriota bacterium | reverse complement strand
TTGACCGCCATGCGCAGTGATGCTTTGCAGCAGTGCTGAGAGCAGTAGTTTGCACCAACCGTGGTATCCCGTGAACCGACACATTGAAAGAAAGCAATGTGCAGAGGATGATTGCCGTTGCCCATCTCTTGGGCGATGCTGTCTCTCATCATGATCTGATTCAGGTCCGAGAGAGTCATGACGCCCCTCAAACGCCCATATCCCCAGAAGACCTTGTTAGAAGGATCAAACGGTTCAAACCCCACCGCCACAACCAGGGCGCTTGCATCCACGAGCCTTTCGGTTCCATCCCGCAGCGATCGTACGCCGACCTTGGAGATTTTCGACTCATTCCTTATGATCTGGGAAAGCTCGTAACCTGTTTGATGTGTTATCCTTTCAGATGACAAGACCTTGTGGATAAGATCGTCAACCGTGCAACAGAAGCATCCGAGACACCGATCAGTAGCCATGCAGGCCCAGTTCTGTACATGGCCTCCAAGGGTTTCCTGTTTTTCTATGATAACACTTGACAGTCCATTTTCGTCCAGCGCTTCGGCCACGGCGAGGCCCGCAACCCCTCCCCCCACAATGATGACCCGTTTATTCATAAGCATCTCTATCTTAGTTCTCGGTTGTGACAAGTATTTATTTCCCTAGTTTATTCATCCGCTTGTCGAACGATTTCCAATAACGGGCGTTGCAATTCTGAATGCACTCGTTGACCGGTCCTCCAGCGGGAAGATTACTGCCACCCGGACTTCCCAGGCAATATCGCTGACACGCTTCGAGGTCAAAATCTTCATCGTTTTCCGAGTTCCCTTGGGAGTCATCGCTGGACGAATCTGCCGAGGCCGATGCCTTTGAGCTGAGCCCTCTATAAGAACTCTGGGCCATTGTTTCGATACAAAAAAATTTTACCAAGAAAACGCAGAGGGTAACTACCAAGCACAGGAACCTTAGACGATCCAATGTCATTGATGCGGCTCCTTTCCGTCCTGTTCCGTTCAAACATCAGTTTCAAGAATCAAACCCTCGTGGCCAACAGGCAATGTTCAGATTGTGTTCGATGAATGAAACTGCTTTCATAATATGGAGAAGAACTTGGCATAAATCAATGTCCTCAAATCCTCTTACCATTCAGAAAAGACGGCAAAGAGGGGAGTACCACGATACAAATAGGGTTTACCATGAATGAGAGATTGCTCGTGAGGTGCAGGCGACCACACAGGGCAGTGTATTGCGGCCCGAAGTGGGCTTGCACAGATGGCATTCATACTTGAGCTTGTTCTTCTTTTCTTGGACCACCACAGCCACCGCTTTTTCGGTGAGCGGATCGTTGGGATCCTCATTGACAATGGCAAAAACCGCCGCAGGGCATCTTGTCACGCAATCGCCGCACCCATCGCATTTTTCGGTATCAATGGTGATGAAATAGCTTCCAGAACCGTCACTGTATCCGTAATTTGCCTGCATAACGTCATCCTGTGGACATGAACATTGGGAAACAGGAGAGAGAGACAACAACCGGCAGCACCTGCTGATGACGTATCAGACCTGGCGCCTGCTCCTTGGTACTCTCTCTTTGCCGTTGCAAAAAAACTATTTTCCCCTGCCCTTGCCTTTCAACACGAGGGCGTATCCAAACAAAGCAGCCCCAATTGCCCCAGCCAATTGAGTGTCATACGTTGTCTTCATTGGTTCGAAGCCTATTTTCTTCTTGAGCCTGTCGACAACGCCCCTATTTTTTGCCATTCCTCCTGTTATGGCAAACTCTGGCTCAATGCCGATTCTCGCAAGAAGAGAATAGATCCGCTCGGCCATGGCAGCACAATACGCGGCAAGAACCTCGTTGGTGTTCCATCCTTTCCGCAGCAATCCCGTTGCTTCGGACTTGGCATAGACAACGCAGGTGCTCGAAACCGGCGAAGGCTCTTTCTCTACTTCAAAGGATCTATCACCGACCTCCCCAATAGGAACGGAAAGAAGATCTGCAAAGACTTCCATTCCTCGACCGGTGCCGGCGGCACATTTGTCGTTCATGAGGAAGTTGGTAACCTTACCCTTATCGTCACACCGAATTACCTTGATGTCTTGTCCACCAACGTCCAGGACCGTCCTGACTTGCGATCCATATATGAAGTTTGCGCCTCTCGCATGACAGGCGATCTCGGTGACGCTTCTATCGGCCATGGGCACATTCACACGACCATAGCCCGTTCCTATACAGTACTGAATTTTCTCCTCGGTGAGCGTTGTATTTCCCAAGGCGAACTTGAGGGAGTTTATTGCAGAGTTGGGGCTGTCAGAGCCGGTTCTCATATTTCCGTAACAATATAGCTCTCCATCGGCCATCACTACCGCCTGGGAACTCACCGATCCGACATCAATGCCGCAGGTAATAATATCGGCCTTTTCCCAGTCTATGGCAGGATTGACCCAGCTCGTCTCAGACCATCGCCAGAATTCAGGTTGCTTGTCCTCAGTCACCTTTATCTGTCCTCCACTGTAAATTCGATCTTAAATGCCATTATTGCCTCTCTTGGTTGCGACGACTGCTGCGCCTGTGGCTGCCCCAAATTCAGGATGTTCCGGTATGAAGATCTTTTCCAAGTCAAGCTCCTTTTGGAGAGCGAACACGAAACCAGGGTTACACGCGACTCCTCCGATCATAGCCACGTCGGGGTTGACGCCGATACGACGAATCATGGAAACGATGCGGCTTGCCATGGCGTCATGGATGGCCTTACTAATATCTCTTTTCTCCGTTCTTGCATGGATCAGTCCCACCACTTCCGATTCGGCAAAAATCGTACACTGTGCGTTCATGGCGATGGCCTTGTTCGAAGAAAGAGCCAGCGGCCCCATATCTGTCAGAGGCGTCTCAAGGGCGCGTGCCATTGCTTCGATGAATGCACCTGCTCCGGCCGCACACTTGTCATTGATGGCGAAGTCTACAACGACCCCGTTTTCATCGCACTTGGCCACGCGTGCTTCTTCGGCACCTACATCTGCAACCGTCCGTGCACGGGGGAAAAAATAGTTTGCTGCCGCTGCCATTGCCTTTATGTCATTGACCTTTACGTCGGCCTCTTGAATAGCTCGTACACCAGACCCGGTTCCTCCGATGCAAGCGATGTCTTTGACCCAAATATCGGCGGCCCTGATCGCCATCTCAAAGGAAGCCTTTACAGCTTCGGCCTGATCAAAACCTGTCGGCACCATTCCCATGCCTATTGTCTTGCCATCTCTGAGAATGACTGTCTTGGTGTTCTTGGCACCACAGTCTATCCCTGCAGTGATCATGGGAAAGACCTCCTTTTCCATGCTTTGCGATTGAAACCGATTGGTCGCCCATATACAATACATGAATCACACGGGGAGGACTACGATGTCGATCCATGATGAAATTCAGGTTAGTCAAGAGTTGAGTGAGGAATTCAGGGCCTTTGAAGAGTTTTGCACTGAGAATACGGGAAGTGAACTTGTTTACTTTGATGTTGTGGCAAAAGATCCATTGGCCATGGACCCACTGACATTGGCGTTCAGTATGCAGAACTTGCTCCGGTTGTCTCGGGAGATTATGGATCGAATCTTGACCACCCTTAACGACGATTACCAGATCACCCTCGAAGAAATCCTCTCCTCGAAAGGCATCCAATTGGACAAAAAACGTGCCCAAGAATTGAGGCACGTATTATTTGCCTTCCGGGACCAGGGGGATGATTCGATCACCTCTAACATGGTGACGGCGTTTCAGCTCATGACCATCGGGAGAGAGAGGACACGAGTAACACTCAATTTTGGAGAGTCCTATAACCCGCCGGATGAAGGATGGACAGCCGAAGATTTTGGTGGGGATGATACAACTCTCGAAACGGTAAGATCGGTGGAGGATCCACGTTGGAATCTTGATGAGGAGATGTGACGATCATGAACCAAGAACACTTGCTGGCTCCCATTGGTGAAGATGGTAAACGGGTTCTGGACCTACTAAAGATTGATCACCATCAGGCATCTATGATCATGGAGTCATTGTCCGAAGAAGAGCAGATTTCACTTGTGAGTCGTCAGGCAATCAAGGATCCGAAAACTGCTCAAGAAATCTTGTTTCTGTTGAATGATGAGAAAAGCAAGGGCGTAGTTGAGAACCTTGGAGATCGGACCGTTTTCAGAATCATGAAATCTCAAAGTTCCACTCATATCGGCATATTGCCTCTTGTTGAGCCCGATCGCATTCAATCCATTCTGGATCTCGATCAAGAATTATTCTCTTCCAAAGGAACGACCGACCCGGTCGCGGCATATCATTGGATGGTGAGCTTCCTGGAAGAGGACGAAAGCAATTTCAGTAAACTCCTGCTCAACTTGGACATCAGGGTGGTAGCCTCGGCGTTTCAAGACAAAATCATTAAGTCTTGGGCAGAGGTTCCGAGCCACGCTGTCGATGATGAGGATAACGCATCATTTCCGGCAGATTTCCTCGTACGGTTGGATCGTGAAGAACTGAAACCTGAGGATCTGGAGGTTACCGACGAGGAAACCCTTGACATCTTAACCAAAATTCACTTGGCGGATCCTGCGTATTTCAATGAACTCGTTTCCATCATGTTGAGAGAGGATGACCTCAAGACTCGAACTGCCGAAGAGGCGCTTGATAGAATCCATCAACAGGTTGGAGACATGACCGCCCTCACTGAAGAAGCTGAGGACATGTTTGTACCGCTCGAAGAATGACTCACCATTGA
>JAUPKT010000013.1 GCA_030837305.1 Thermodesulfobacteriota bacterium | reverse complement strand
TACAGAAATCACTGGAGATCACTACAACAAACTTTGCTTGGGCCCCATGGGCCGAGGTAGGCATGGCCACACGCGGCAGCGTGCAAGATACCCTGGAATCCATGGGGATTGAATTTATTTCGCCCATCCAAGGGGCTCAAATGCTGGTAGATGAACTTCAGGACATCGATGGCCAAGGAGGCGAAGTAGTTGTCGCAGGAAATCTTGGTCCTTTCGATAGCGAAGCCTTCAATATTGCAGATCATGAGTCGAAAAACGACATGAAACCCCGCGATGTGAACTGGGCAGGACAACGTGTGGTCGTCGATAATGTTTTGCCGGGAGAATATCTCAAAGCCAGGATACTCTTGGACCCCTCTCATCCCCTCCTTAATCATCACCGAATAGAGCGTGCATGCGTCCTTCCTGGAGTAGGCGGCCTTGAATTCATGCAGTTGGCCATGTCTTACTTAGATCCTCACGGAAGAAAAGTCTCATTCAAGAGAGTCGAATTTGTGAGCCCCCTAAAACTCTTCAGGAATGAATCAGTTGAGGTAGAAATAGAATTGGTGAGGGTGGCTGATCCTTCCACAACAAGAGCTTTTCAGGCTCAGCTTACCTCTTGGACAAGACACACGGATGGTCGGAAAATCGGTACGCCGAGGCTTCATCACAGGGCTCGAATCGTGACCGGCGACGACGAACCTGTTGTTGAGACTCAGCACGCGACGCCTGGTCAGTTTACTTTCATCGCCGATACGGACATATATGCAACGTTTTTCCACGGCCCGGCCTTTCGTTTCCTTGACCACGCACTCATCAACTCGGAGACGGAAGAGGTCTGTTTTCGATATCGAAGTAATTCCGAGGCAGACTCAATGTTCAGCAGTCCGATACCGGGGGCAATTGAGAGTGCCTTCCAGGCATGTGCGGCCTTCGGATTGGAGGCGCGCCGAGTCATGGCTCTTCCGGTGTCCGTCCATGACGTGAAAGTCTATTCGAATAACATTTCCCCTCATGGGGGTCGTTTCAAGCTGGTCCATGTCCTAGAGGACGTGAGCACGGACCGGAAAATCTTCCAATTCGACGGTTATGTGAGCGACTCCCAGGGACAACCAATTCTAGCTCTCAGTGGTCTCAAGATGATCTCAATGCAAGGTGACGTCAGTTTTCCAAAAAGAATATTCGAGTCGATATTTTCTACGAAAGACCTATTGAAGTCAGTTGAAACTTCCTCCGAATCGCCCCAGGAACTTGATGAGGCAGAGTTGGCAGAATACTCGTCACGAGTTTCGGAGAAAAGGGCCTCCGAATGGATCTCGGGACGACTTGCTCTTAAAAGAACCGTGAGAAGGCTTCTTGAAGAGTCGGGCAATCCTCCTATCCCTTTAAGAGATATTAGGATTGTTAAGGACCAAAAAGGCAAACCATATGCCGAAAGATCCCGTATGCCCGGGCAGACATTGTGTGAAGTATCTCTTTCGCATTCGAATGGCCTGGTAATGGCCGCGGCAACTCAATTAGGCGATTTCCGGGGGTTGGGGATTGACGTGGAAAAAGTCGAGGATCGGAGCGAGCCCTGGACTGAAGACTATTTTACTGATCGAGAAAGGGCTGCTTCCGAGTTATGTCAAGAGAAGTCGGCATATTTTACGAAAGTCTGGTGCATTAAAGAAGCTGCCTTGAAGGCCTTAGGCCTAGGACTGCGCCTTGATCTCAGAGATATAGATGTTAGTGCGCTTGACGAAAGTGGGAGAGCTGTTGTCGAATTTCGGAACGGTGCCTCGGAACAGGTTTCAGAAATAAACAAAAAGATGGAAGCCCGGGCCGAAATCCGTGAAGGGATTGCCATAGCCCGGGTCATAATACGGGAATAGTACTGCTGGATTGTTTACACAAAGTTCTCGATGAGTCCAAGTATCTCAGCAGTCTTTTCAGCAAGAAGACCCTTGTCCTGACGAACTTCTATATTTAATCTAATAACGGGTTCCGTATTCGAGGGTCTGAGATTGAATCTCCAGTTGTCGAATTCCATGGTCACGCCGTCTACATGGTCCAGCGAGCGCTCTTTGCCCTTGTAGTGCGCTTGGATGGAGGTCATGACCGCCTTGGGGTTGGAAACAGTCCTATTGATTTCTCCGCTCACCGGATACTTCGCCATCCTCGATTCAATCAACTCCGAAAAAGGACGACTTTCTGCGCTGACCGTTTGGACGAGGAGAAGCCACGGAATCATGCCGCTGTCACAGTAAGCAAAATCTTTGAAATAATGGTGAGCGGACATCTCACCACCGTAAACGGCGTCTTCCTGTCGCATCCTCTCTTTGATAAAAGCATGGCCGGACTTCGTCATGACCGGAATTCCCCCACATTCTCTCACCATTTCGATGGTGTTCCAGACCAACCGCGGATCGTGCACGATGCGAGCGCCCGGTCGATCTTTCAAGAAGGCCTGCGCCAAGAAGCCCACGATGTAATATCCCTCAATGAAAACACCCTTCTCGTCAAAGAAGAAACATCGGTCGCAATCGCCGTCCCACGCTATCCCGAGGTCTGCTTCGTGTGACAAAACTGCATCCGCAGTAACGCTCCTATTCTCAGGGAGTATAGGGTTGGGAATACCATTGGGAAAGCAGCCATCAGGCTCGGGAAATATCTTGATGAACTCTATGGGCAGTCTCTGCTCAAGCCTTTCCAAGATCGGTCCGGCGCATCCATTGCCGCAGTTCATCACAATCTTGAGGGGCTTGATTTTCTTGACATCAACGTATGACATGAGATGATCAATGTACAGAGCCTTGGTGTCTAGTCTTTCGACTGTACCTCTTTGACCCATGGGCTCCTTGAAGATTTCTT
>JAUPKT010000477.1 GCA_030837305.1 Thermodesulfobacteriota bacterium | reverse complement strand
TTGTGCGAAATGAACTACTTCTGCAAGAAACTCAAAGTGAAAGATGTCATGGTTCGATTCCCGGCCACTGTCTCGATCGACGATAGCGTCGAAGATACTCTTGTGAAGGGCAGGGAGATGATGATGAGCACGTTTCCGGTTATGGACAACGACCGGGTGGTCGGTGTCGTCTCTGACCGGGAGATTTTTGTCACGCTCTTCAAGCTTCTGGAGGCTGGACAACAGCGCACCAGGATTACGCTCAAGGACGTACGACTGGCAAAGGGCACCCTCACGGAAGTTGCTAAAATTGTCGAGGAAAACGAATGCACTGCCAGGGCGATCTTCACCGTCCCTGAGACCAATAATGACACCGTGCGAGTGGTTGTGCGAGCCGAGTGTGCAGATCCGACAGTCTTGAGAAAAGCTTTCGAAGAAAAAGGCTTTTCTATCTTGGAATTCGGAAGTCAGGAGAAGAACCAATGTTGAACACAGTATGCTTTTTCGAAGTGCCGGCAGATGATCCGGAAAAGCTCCAGAATTTCTATTCTGAGATGTTCGGATGGAAATTCCAAAAGGTGCCGGGCGATTTCAGGTATTACAAGATAGATATGGGTGTGGACAAACCAAAAGGAGGCCTCACAGCTCGGCAAGATCCCATGCATGGTCCGGTTAACTACATCAAGGTCCTTTCAGTGGAAGAATCCATGGAAAAGGCGGTTAAACTGGGTGCTCAAGTTGTCGTTCCCAAGAAACCAGTGCTCGGTTCGGGTTGGTTTGGGGTGTTGCTGGACCCCCAGGGCAACCGAATCGGCCTGTGGGAAGAGGATGCATCAGCCCTTTGATCCAGTGTTCGGCCCAAGAGACACAGCGCGACTTCTGTCAACCTAAACCATTCCCACCATGAATGGGTGCAAAAAAACGCCCACTTTGTTGGATGTTCTCGCTCGAATTGCCATACGAAAATATGGGAGGCTGATTCACAGTTGACAGTCGTGTCTTTCAGGCCTATTTACTTTAATACTCCTGAACGATGTCTTGCAGAATGCTGTTTATAATGTAACAATACAATGCAAAATAACAGTATAGAAGTCACAAGGCATGAACCCCGAGCGAACTGATTATATTCCCCGACTTCTTAAATGCCCCAATCGATCTTTTTTCTTGTTTGGACCCCGCGGAGTGGGTAAGAGCACCATGCTTCGGTGCGTTCTCGCAGATGCTCAGCGATTAGACCTGCTCGACGTCTCCCTGTTCTTGGAACTTTCTCGCGATCCCCATCGACTTGAGGCCATCATCGGCCACCGTCCCCAAGAGGCTTGGATTGTGCTCGATGAAATCCAGAAAGTGCCAAGCTTGCTCGATGAAGTGCACCGCCTTATGGAGTCGAGGCGTTGGCGTTTTGCGCTTTGTGGTTCATCGGCCCGAAAATTGCGTCGGGGTGGGGCCAATCTGCTCGCGGGTCGAGCTGTCACCGTCAATTTAGAGGGGTTTTCCGCATACGAATTGGGAAACAAATTTGATGTCAATACTTCTGTGAATTGGGGAATGCTGCCGTTTGTTCAGGAGGATCCGGAGCAAGCCGCGGAAATTCTCTCTGCCTATCTGAATACCTACCTTAAAGAAGAGATCCGGGAAGAGGGGTTGGTGCGCCGGGTACCGCCCTTTGTCCGGTTTCTGTCCCTGGCCGGACAACTCAATGGGCAGATGGTCAACCTTCAAAACATCGCCAGAGAGGCGAGCGTATCCCGTAGTACTGTGGATACCTATTTTTCGATCCTCATGGACACTTTGCTGGGGCATTTTCTGCCGGCCTGGCGCCCCGGGTTGAAAGTTCGGGAGGCGGCTCATCCTAAGTTCTATTGGTTTGATTCGGGCGTGGCCCGGGCAGCGGCTGGTTGGTTGCGCGATCCCGCCGATCGGGTCTGGCTGGGCGCTGCTCTGGAAACCCTGGTCTACCATGAACTGCGGGTGTACAACGAAGTCAGCCGTAAGCTTCGGCCCCTGTTTTTCTATCGAACCCCAGCCGGTGTGGAAGTGGACTTCATCATCGAAACGGCCCGACGAGTATGGGACAGCCCTCCCCATGTGGTTGCGGTGGAGGTCAAGCGGGCCGAGCGGTGGGATCGGATCTGGGAAAAACACTTACGGAGCTTGACCGAAAACTCCGACCTGATAATTGACCGTCTGATAGGAGTTTATTGCGGATCAAGGATTTATGAGTTTGACAACCTCACCGTGTTCCCCCTGAAGGATTTTGTGAAGGCTCTTTTTTCCGGAGAGATTTTTTAGACGTTGGAGATTGTGCGTGGAGGATAATCCCGCGCCATTGGCCTTCACTCATCCTGAACGATGTCGTGAAACCTGAATTGACGAGTGCCCCCTGAAATCGTAGATTAGAGCATGGATCGAGATCATCGCATCCTCATCATCGCTGGTCCCAACGGCGCGGGCAAGACCACCTTCGCGTCGGAGTTCTTGCCGAACGAAGCCGGGTGCACATTACTTGTCAATGCGGACCTGATTGCGGCAGGATTGAGTCCTTTCCAGCCCGAGCTGGCGGTGGTCCGTGCCGGGCGATTAATGCTTCAGCAGATTCATGAACATGCGAGACGCAATCCATGACCACTGCTCAGAAAACCGGAAATGTTTGGATTCGGGATCCCGACTTCGTCGGCGCCGAAGCGGCCCTCCATCGTGCTGCCGTTCGGGCTCGCCGAGAAGCGCTGAAAACCTGTGGTTATGTAGTGATGTGGCGAGACGGTAAGATCGTAGAAGAACCGGTCCGTGAACTGTCGGACGTGGAGATCATCATTCATACGGTCCCGTCGCCGATCTTCACAGATTAAAACTTGTGGATAAGGCCCCTTCTCAACATCCTGGCGAGGGACACCATGAAATGCCCGGATTGCCACACAGCGCTCCCTGAGGGTTCCAAGTTCTGCAATGAATGTGGCAAGAGGCTTGAGGTCGCTTGCCCGGAGTGTGGGAAAGCCAATCCACCCGAGAGCAAGCAGTGTAACCAGTGCGGCACCAGCTTACAAAACCCAGACATCGACTTTGAACCTCACACTAAAAAAACAACTCCTCGACTGATTCCCGAACCCGAGCGAAAACACGTCACAGCCCTATTTTCTGATCTCACCGGCTACACGTCGATGACGGAAAAGCTCGACCCCGAGCAGGTGAAGGAGATCACCGGACGCATCTTCACCGGAGTCAAACAGATCGTGTCTAAGTACGAGGGATTCATCGAGCGAGTGATGGGTGACGGAGTTCTTGCATTCTTCGGTGTGCCTCGCAGCCACGAAGACGACCCGACGCGTGCCGTCCGAGCAGCCATGGAGATTCATGCACTGGTGAAGGCTATGAGTCCTGAGTACGAGGCGCTGGTCGGGGCTCCACTGACCATGCACAGCGGGATCAACACCGGGCTCGTCGTGACAGCCGATGTAGACCCGACAAGAGGAACCCATGGAATAGCCGGTGATGCGGTGAATGTTGCCTCACGTCTCAGCGGTTTGGCTGGCCCCGGTGAGATATTCGTCGGTGAGGAGACGGTTCGTCGCGCCAAAGGACGTTTCGTCTTTGATGGTCTCGGGCCACGGAGAGTGAAGGGGAAAGCCGAACCCATCACGGTGTTCAAGGTGGTCTCAGTCAAAGCTTCACCCCAGGGGATAGGCGCTGATCGGCAAGTCTCCTCCGAGATGGTGGGAAGAGACAGAGAATTGGACCGGCTCGAGCTGCAGGTCAT
>JAUPKT010000476.1 GCA_030837305.1 Thermodesulfobacteriota bacterium | reverse complement strand
CGCCACATCGGTTATATTTGAACGTATTTCGTGCGAAGAAGACCTAATCTATGTCGAACGAGAAATCGAGAGTGGATCAAGACATTGTATTGAGATTACATTACCAGCCCTACTGACGATTCAATCTGGAATCAACAAGCCGCGATATCCCTCACTGTCAAAGATGCTGCGTGCTAGGAAGTTCGAAATTCCCATTATCTGTTCAGAGTCGCTTTTAGATGTTGAATCAAGGGAGGAACTGGAGGTGGTTCAATATCCATCAAAATCGAGACGGGGCTTGATCCTGGAAGGGACACTTTCTCAAAAGGCGTCTGAACTGGCTGGAATTCTAGACAAGAAGTCACTTATTAGGTGAGCGGAGCTTATGGAACCATCAATCGCCCTGATAGCCGAACATTGCGATGGAGCCCTTAGCCCGACTTTCTTCGAACTCATTACCTTCGCCAATAAATTGAAGAGCGCCATTAAGGCGAAACCAATCATTCTGATGTTGGGGGAGGAAATAGCCGAAGCGGCCAATCAGGCGAGTCGTTCCACCGGCCTCGATGTGGTGGCGATTACAGTCCCTGGACTCGTTTCTTACAATCCGGAAACGTGCAAGACTGTCCTTGGGGCAGTTCTCGAGGAGTTAAAACCGGCCCATATTTGCGCAGTCCATACACCGAATGGTTCCGACCTGGCTCCATCTTTGTCGGTGAAGCTTAGCGCCGCCTGTATAACTTCAGTGGAAGAAGTCAGGATAGAGTCTAGTCGATTAAAATTTCTTAGATCTGTTTTGGGAGGCAAAGCACAGGCTGTTTTTTCCTCCACTACGGATATTACGGTTGTCACTATCCAGCCGGGATGTTTTAAGAGGGCGGATGTTTGCGCCTACTCCGGAAATGTCAAATTTATCGATGTGGAATATAGCCCCAGGAGAATCCAAAATCTCGGGGTAAGGCCCGGACCGGGATGTGATGCGCTCCTATCAGAAGCAAAGGTGATTATATCCGCAGGTAGAGGCGTGCGGCAAAAGCAGAACCTGGATCCTCTTTTCGAGCTTGCCGGAATGTTTTCGCGATCCACTGTCGGTTGCACGAGGCCCTTGAGTGACTCAGGCTGGTTCAGTAGTGGGAGCCAAGTAGGACTTAGCGGGGCCATTGTGAGCCCGGATCTTTATATCGCGTGCGGTATCTCGGGGGCCCAGCAACATATAGTCGGAATTCAGGGTTCAGGTTTTGTTGTGGCGATAAACACGGACCCAAATGCGCCAATATTCAATCACGCTGACGTATGCGTCGTCGGGGATATCGAGGAATTTGTTCCGGAGTTGATTAAAGCTATGGCCAATTACCGCTAATTAAGGCCATGGGAGTTGGTTTGAAACAATTAACATCCACGATCACACGGAATGCGTTTCGGTAATCCTTCGAAGCAGATTCCGGTAATCTTCCGGTGTGTCAATGTCCAGAAGAATTCCCTCATCTTCAACATCTACATCAATTGCGTCAGCCCGTTTTTGTTTCAGGAAACCGCCCAAGCCCCCTGGATTTTCCCATTGGAGGATTTCGTAACGATACTGAGTTGAGATCACTGGCGGGTGTCCACGTTTTCCCCGAAAGGTGGGATAGCACACGAGCTTCCCGGATTGGTCAAAAACATCCACCAGTTTATCAATGGTTGCAGGCTCGACCATGGGAATGTCAACAGGCATGACGAGAAAACATCTTGTCGAGCCTCCAATTGCGGCTACGCCCGCCTTTACCGAAGAAAACATACCTTGCTCCCATTGGTAATTTCTTATCCACGAAGCCCCGCATTCTTCGATCTGGGGAAGCAGTTCACTGTGACGGTAACCTAAAATGACTCTGACGTCCGTAATTCCCGCTTCCGTAAAAACTGAGATTACCCTTTCCAGAACGGTTTTGGCGCCTATCTTCAGAAGTGGCTTTAAATCCCCCATACGCGAAGAGCGCCCTGCGGCGAGGACTAGAACTGTAATTTCCGATCTTTTCAACTTGAATCCCATCCTTTTGAAAATTCAACCCTTCTGCGGGTAAAAGAAGAAACGGGCATCCTACTTGCACTCCTTGCAGCTTTTTACAACTTTACCGCCTTCTTTCTCGCATTCTGCCTTGGTATGGAGCTTGTCGCATTTCCCCTTTTCGTGGCAGCAGTAAACCCTGGAGTCTCCACCAGGTGTCTGTTCCTGCGCATTTATCGAAACTGTAGCCAGAAAAACCATAACTAACAATAACAATGTCACTTTTTTCATGAGATTCTCCCTTTTAGAAAATTGTTTTGAGGTCCGTTTAAAAGGCGTACATGGAAAAACTACTTGGGAAAACACATCACCCAATCTCCTGTTCCGGCTCGTCAATACATTCCCTGGTTTCAACGAGCCTGTATAACGCCGGCAAAACAACCAACGTTAGGATCGTGCTGGAAAGAAGACCACCTATCACGACTGTCGCCAGGGGTTTCTGGACCTCAGCTCCGGTCCCCGTAGCCAAAGCCATCGGCAAGAACCCAAGCGACGCTACCAGGGCAGTCATAAGAACCGG
>JAUPKT010000475.1 GCA_030837305.1 Thermodesulfobacteriota bacterium | reverse complement strand
AATTTTGCTGCATTGATGGCAAAAGCTGTTCGCTTTTCTAACCTCGGGCCGGCGTTCTTATTCGTCAGGTGAACCTGACGAAGCCACGATCTTGAGGGTGGTATTTTGTAATTCAAGGCACTGGTTGCCGAAGTTTTATTTTGCCGGCCAATGAAATTGCGGGGAGAATGAGTGCTCACAGAGGAAAGCTGTTTATCCCAATGTGTGGAAGTCGAGCCTCTGTGGACGAAAAAACAAATTGGCAGATCCTTCCCAGAAGCCTTTCTTGTCGTTTAGCGAAGTCCCCCCGTGGATCTATATGATCAAGCTCCTCGTCTTCTCTCCTCTGGTCTTCATGCTTGTCGGCTGCGGGTTCCAGAAATCGACTCTCGAAGTCGATCTTCAAGATCTCATGGACGACGTTCAGAGGAAAGCCCGTGTTATAAAACAGTTCAGAACCGACTTTATCAAGGTTCGCGTCAGCGGGGCGTTTAGGGCTCCAATAGTCGTAAGCGGTCTTCTTATTTATCAAAAGCCCTCTATTTTTTCACTTCGTTATCGCGGTGACGTGAATATCGAGATCCTGTCAAACGGTGAGATGGTCAGTATAATTCATGACAACGGTTATCGGGACACGTTCCCGTTAGTCGGCGATGGAAACGGCATACTGGTTTCTGATAGCGTAATGACTCTCATACGCCACATTGGCGAGGGTGGATTAGAGAAGTTTTCGATACTGAGGACCGAGAGACTCGAGGACGTGATGGAAGTTGAAATGTCACCTCCACGAAACAGCCCGTTTCAATTGGTGGAGCGGATAACCTTGTGGTTGAGCTACTTTGGTGAGATCAAGCGAATCAAGGTTTGTTTTGAGGGTGGGGACGAGGAGGACACAGTCTTTGAGTCTTGGTCGGTGCTCGCCGAGAATGAACCTGAGGTCATTGAACTGGAGGCTCGCTTAGGGGAGTTCCCCCGCATCTAACCTTGCAGAGAAAGACTCGAAGGTTTTCTGACCGCTAAACCTTTATTCTCATTGGGCGAGATCTCCAATCTGCAATTTTGTGTGCCAGCATTCCCACGATCGTAACGGGTGCTGTTACTATCACCAGAATCCACGACAAGAGCCCCAAGACCAGCACGGCAGGCATCATGGCGAGCAGGAACCAAATGGTTCTTATTTTTTGTCCTGAGCGCATAAGGTCCTTTTGTTCATCATGTCTGTGCCTTACCTTTTTCTTGCGCTTTACGGGACATCCAGCCGGATAGTTCCCGTCAACTGCCGAAGGGCCACTCTGACTAATCTTAGTGAAGACCTCGGGTCCAGCGACGAAAGGCAGCCAACCTGTCCGTCAGTCGTTTTGAAAATGAAGAGCCCCTCCCCAATGGGCATATCGTGCCCATCCTGATTCAGCGTGATCGTCTGGTCCCGGACAAACGACACAAAGTCTCCATCCTTCTCTTCAATCGCGACGGAACTGAGCTGAACCATACCTATGAGAAAGTGTCTGTCGGGCCTTATGACTCCGGCGTCCTGATATACCTCAACTCCTGCGTCATGTCTGGCATGAATGACCACATCTAATTCGCGATCAATCAAATGGCCGAGGTGATTCTGAGGGATGACGATTTTCATAGATCTCAACGGCCGTCCATGCTCTTCTTTTGGTGATTTCTTCTCCGATATTCCGATAGAGCGATGGCCGAGGTGTGCGAAACATTTAGTGAGGCAACTTTTCCGTAAATGGGAACAGAAAGGATCTCATCGCAGTGTTCCCTCACCAGTCGGCGCATTCCACTGCCTTCTCCACCGAGGACGAAAGCCGAGAGTGGTGCAAGGTCTATGGAGTAGAGGTCGGTAGTCGCATTTGCGTCCATCCCGTAGACCCAAAATCCCGCATTCTTTGCACGCTTGATCGCGTTGGTCAGATTCACAACCCTTGCTACGGAGAGGTGCGCCGACGCGCCTGCCGAAGTCTTCTCTACAGCGGGAGTGACGCCGCATGTGTTATTCTTGGTAATAACCACGCCCATTGCTCCCAGGCATTCTGCGGTCCTTATAATGCTCCCAACGTTGAATGGGTCTTGAATTTGATCCAACATTATCAGACACTCGCCGGGTCGACTAATGCTTTCGAGTATTTCAGTTAGGTCGGTGTAGGGATACGGATCCACGCAGGCCACGATGCCCTGGTGATTTGGTGACCCGCTCAGTCGAACAAGCTCAGCAGGACCGACGGACTTCACCCGGCACCCTAACAATGTCTGAAAATCGTTGAACTCTGCGTAGATACCAGCGTTACGGGCAAGGAATATTTCATGAATCCGCCGACGTCCGGACTTCAGGGTCTCTCGGATGGGATGAACGCCGTACAGAAATACCTGATTCGACCGTGGCAGCTTCCTATACCTCAATCGGTCTTGGCGGCTGCCTTCGCAGCGGCAAGCCGTTTGTGCTCCTCGTCTTCTAATTCCGGCAGGCGACTTACCATTTTTCCGCTCGCTATTTCCCTCAAGGCCATAACGACTTCTCTGTTGTCCCTATCACGAACAACGAGGGGAGCGCCTCTTTTGAGTTCCTTGGTTCTCTTTGTTGCCAAAATAACAAGCGCAAAACGGTTTTCCACTTGCTCCAAACAATCTTCGACGGTAACTCTTGCCATGTGTTGGGTCTCTTTCCTTATTCTATGTTCTGAATTTGTTCTCTTATCTTTTCGAGTTCGGATTTCATGTATACGACGTGATGAGCAATATCCGTTGAGGCTGACTTTGACCCCAACGTATTGATTTCTCTTTGTAGTTCTTGGGTGAGAAAGTCAAGTTTTCTCCCCAATGGTGAGCCGTCTCTCCCAGCGGCGACGAATTGTTCCAGATGGCTCTGAAGACGAGTCAACTCCTCAGTCACATCAGATCTTTCCGCAAAGATGGCCGCTTCCTGCATGAGTCGCTCTTGTTCAAGGTTGATGCCGTTTGTCAACTCTCGGATTCTCTTTTCCAGCCTGTCGCGCACGGATCTTGTGACCTGATCGACAAGGGGGTTTATCATTTTGGCCCGTTCGCCTATGGCTTCCAGTCTCTTTGAGACGTCACTCCAGAGGGTTGCGCCTTCTGTCCGGCGCATGTCGTCAAGCTCTCCGAGAGCCGCTTTCAAGCTGTTCTCCACCACAGACCATTCTCGGCCGATGTCGTCCGTCTTCTCCACGGGAGTGACGATATCCTTGAAATTCAGTATGTCTGACAGCATTATCGGGCCTTGCAAATGAAACGTTTCCTTAAGACCCTGGAGACACTGCATATAGCACTTTGCCAAATCATAATCCACCACAACATCGAGCAGCGAGGCTCTGTCACCCGAACGGCTTATCATCACGTCTATTTTTCCCCGGTGTCTCGTATCGGAGACAATTCTTTTCAAGTCAGGTTCGAAACAACCGTAGAATCTCGGCATTTTGAAGGTGATGTCCAGAAATCTGTGGTTCACAGATTTCACCTCGGTGACGACTTCCACGGAACCTTCCATCGCTCGTCCTCTGCCATAACCTGTCATACTGTTTATGGTCTCTGTTGACACTCTCTCTCCAGGAGTTTGCATTTGTATCTCTTCCTCATTTCGTTCAGAATCGAAACTAGTTCTGCAGACGCGTAGTCTGGATATGTCCAATCAAGGGCTCGGTAGGAAGATGACCGGAAGAGGAGGGTCAAGTCGGCAAATATACCGTCTCCCAAATATATCCTGTGAGCGTTGTTTTTTCCTGTAGCCAAGACAAAATTCCAAAGGCTGAGTAACCCTGGATCAAGATTGCATCTGCGCTTGCCTTCAACAGCAAATGTATTTTCTATCTCATTTGTCTTTTTTTTTATTTCAGCCAGCGTGGACGGGGGTACCAAATCTGTGAAACACCAGAGCCATCTCTTGATGCCGGTTCCAAGCTCGGCGTCGTAATAGCTTGTAAAGTCAAACGGGAGGGGGCCGACGGCCTGCTCAATTTCTCCAAAAACTTTAACCGCGGTATCAAGCACGCGTGACAATAGTTCCTCGTTACGTATGAGAATACTCATTACCAGTTGTGCAGGATCCGGTTCCTTCGGTTCACTCAATTTAGGTTTCCTCCGCGGGAAATCCCCCGTGGTGATCAAGACCGAAAAAATGCTTGTCAACAAACTGTTACAGACTCTTTTCCGTGTGTGGCGTGGTAAATCACAGCTTTCTGAGCTTCTCTTCTTGCTCCTCCGATGTCTTGCATTCTATGCAGTGTGTGGTGACCGGCCGAGCCTCAAGTCTCTTGAAATCGATGGGTTCCCCACACACTTCGCAAAAACCAAAACTCTCATCATCGATTTTCTCAATGGCTGTCTTGACTTTACTAATCAATTTTCGTTCTCGATCTCTTATCCGTAACTCGAAATTCCTGTCCGATTCCATGGAAGCTCTGTCCGTGGGATCAGGAAATGATTCCTTTCCCTCGGAATCAGTCATTTCGTCGACGGTTCTCCCCGCACCTCGTACCAAATCATCCAATTGTTTCTGAAGTATCGCCCTAAAATATTCCAAATCTTCTTTTTTTAACTTCATAAATGCCTCCACCCATTGAAGTCTTCCTCTAGCCCCGAGAGCCGGATAGACATCAATCTTCAAAATCATCAGAAGAATTCCCGATAACTAATTTTTCCCGGGAGAAAATGGGCCTCACTCTTCTGTCCCGTCTCGATTAACCATGAAACTTAATGGTACCCCTTCCCAGGAGATCATGCAGATGCACGATGCCTCTCAACCGGTCTTTGTCATCGGTCACTACGAGACATGTGATGAGCTTTTGCTCCATTATTTCCAGAGCTTCAGCAGCCGTTGCATCCTCTCCTATGGCTAATGGGCTTAAGGTCATCAGCTCCTCTGCCCGGCACGAGTATATCTCTTGGGTAGTATCCAATGCCCGTCGCAGATCCCCATCGGTAATAATGCCAAGGAGACTGTCTCCCGAAGTGACGAGAGTGAAGCCGAGATTTTTGTCGTTAATACTCCCCAGGACTTCCTGGAGATTGCTGGTTGGTTCAACTTCAGGGACCGCAGTCCTGTCCAGCATCATGTCTTTAACTCTCGAGTTCAACCTCTCCCCAAGGCTGCCTGCTGGATGATGCTTGAGAAAGTCTTCTTTTCGGAAACCACGCCGCACCATCAATGCAACCGCCAGAGCATCCCCCACGGATAGGACCGCAGTGGTGCTGGCCGTGGGCGCCAAGTTAAGCGGACAAGCTTCCCGGGGCACCCGGCAGTCCAGGACCACGTCAGCCATAGATGCTAGACTTGAATACGGAGAGCCGGTTAAGGCAATCACCTTTGGCCCACGTTTTCGAATCGTCGCTACCAATGATGTTATTTCAGGAGATTCTCCACTGTTAGATATGGCCAGGAGAACATCGTCTCGGCCTACGATACCAACATCACCGTGGAGACCTTCCACCGGGTGAACGAAAATGGCCGGTGAACCCGTGCTGGTGAATGTTGCTGCGATCTTCCTTCCGACCAGGCCTGATTTGCCAACGCCTGTAATGATGATCCGGCCGCGCAGCCCGTACAGTACATTCACGCAACGATCGAAGCTTTCGTCAAGCTTGTCACCCACGCATTGAATGCCTTCTATCTCAATTTGCAGCACCTTTCGGGCCACATCAAGAGCTGACGCTCCAAAATTAGAGGTTT
>JAUPKT010000057.1 GCA_030837305.1 Thermodesulfobacteriota bacterium | reverse complement strand
TCGGCACATGCCCCGTTTACCGAGCAACCCAGGTAAGGCCCCTGGCAGAGGCGAGTCGAGTCCCTACATTTTCAGATATCCGGTAAAAAGACATCTTAGAAGCTAAATCTGATTGGAACCAATGTATTCCAGCAGCTTGGCTTGGTCAAGGAGCAAAATTTGGACATTGCCAAGAAATCGTAGGGTCAAGTCCTTCTTTCTGTCCGCAATCGTTTTGTTCAAGATACGTGGCGACTCTCGGGAGCCATGCCAGAAGCTTGTCGGGCGTTGACTTTGATGAAAAAAGAACTATTATAGGTCGGCTATGCTTTCATAGGAGAATTAATACCATGAAATTTTGGCGGTTGCCTTTAGATGCTGAGGCGCACTCGATACCTCAAGGTACCGTTCACATTATAGACAACCGATGCAAAGGCTGCGGTTTCTGCATTGAATTTTGTCCCAACGGTTGCCTGAAACAGAGCAAAAGCTTCAATGTCAAGGGATATCACCCTCCAGAATTGGTTTTCCATGCCGAAGATTGTGTAGAATGCGGTCTGTGTAGCCTGATTTGTCCTGAGTTTGCTATTTTCACCGAACTAATGGAAGCAAAGAAAATAACGGAGAATGATATCCAGAAAGTTACTACACGGTATTCGAGAAAAGATAAGCGATTCACGAAAAGGTAATGGACGCATGAGCTGCGATGGAATAGTTTTTGTCTTCCCTACGGATTTGTGAGAATTGCCTGAGAGAGCAAATCACATGTCAGGCAGCCATACCGACATTGCTCAACACACGCACTAACCGGATCGACTTGAGAAAATAAGGTGCCGGTAGGACTTAAGCAGGTTGTTTTCAGAAGGGCGTGCAGGGAACGGAAAGGTACGATAACTTCGTCAAACAGATTTATGACCCTGGTAGCATAATATGGCTCAAAAAGACTTACTTACTGGTGAACATTTTTTTCACGGCGATGCGGCATGTGCTGAAGGCGGGCTCGCCGCGGGTTGCCGTTTCTTTGCCGGCTATCCCATCACTCCGGCCACGGAAGTCGCTGAGCGAATGGCCCGTCGGCTCCCTGAGGTAGGCGGGGTCTACATTCAGATGGAGGACGAGATAGCCTCTATGGCAGCTATACTCGGGGCTTCTTGGGGTGGAGTGAAGGCTATGACGTCAACGTCCGGCCCGGGTTTTTCTCTGATGATGGAAAACATAGGCTTAGGCATGATGACTGAGACCCCTTGTGTGGTGGTCAACATCCAGAGGGGTGGGCCATCAACTGGATTGCCTACTCTCGTTGGTCAGGCCGATGTCATGCAGGCCCGTTGGGGTTCTCACGGCGATTATGGTTGTATCGCCCTGGCACCATCCTCCCCGCAGGAGTGCTTTGATTTAACCGTTGAAGCCTTTAATTTGTCAGAGATTTATAGACAGCCGGTTTTTGTCCTGGCTGATGAAGTGGTAGGGCACATGACGGAAAAGGTCGTGATTCCTCCGCGCGAGCTTCTTAGGATCGTCAGCAGGAAATCCCCAAAGGCCGCGAAAGATGCCTATCTGCCTTTTGATACTGCTGATTCGCTTCCAGCACCCATGGCGGTTGCCGGTGGCGGTTACCACGTGCACGTGACCGGGTTGACTCATGATGAACGGGGGTATCCAGTCATAACTGCCGAAGTCCAGGAGAGAAATGTGCGTCACCTGGTAGAAAAAGTGAGGAAGAACGCCCACAACATCATAAAGGTCGAGACCACGGGACTCGAAGATGCCGAAGTGGTTGTCGTCGCATACGGGTGTACAGCTCGGGTTGCACGTCAGGCGGTGGAAGATTTGAGACTGGATGGCCGTCGCGTGGGTCTTTTGAGGCTTCTTACCATATGGCCGTTTCCCTCGAAATTGATTCGAGAGATTTCAGGTCGTATAAGAGCCTTCGTCGTTCCTGAAATCAATTACGGTCAGATTGCGTACGAGGTGGAGCGCACGGCTCAGGGTAGGGCTGAAGTCATGCTCATGGCCCTAATGGGCGGTTCAATACATACCCCGAAAGAAATCCAGGAAGCCGTCGGCGAATTCTTATAACCGAAGGGGAAGAAAAAGGTGGCTGGTCACGAGTCGCGCATTGCCTTTGAGGGCGCGGCGACCGGCCCTGGTTAGGCTCATGAAAATAAAACTACGAGATCTAAGACCTTTCGATCAGCACGCTGCCGATGTAGCGATTCAGCAGGACCACGGCCTGCATCCGGACGATATCTATTTGAAACCCGGCCGCATACCGCATATCTGGTGCCCCGGTTGCGGACTTGGCGTTGCGCTGACGACCTTCATTGAAGGCATGCGCAGAAAAGGCCTCTCCGTGGACCAGTGCGCAGTGGTCTCCGGCATAGGCTGTACCGGGCGTGTCGCAGGGTATCTCGACATGGACACCTATCACACCACCCACGGCAGAGCCATACCATTTGCCACTGGTCTGGCCCTTGCGAGACCTGACATTCATGTCACCGTTTTTTCAGGCGATGGCGATCTATTCGCAATAGGAGGAAATCACCTGATCCATGCCGCTAGAAGGAATGTGAATCTCAAAGTCCTTTGTGTGAACAATTTCAACTTCGGCATGACAGGGGGACAGGTTGCACCCACAACGCCCATGGGTGCCAAAACCTCCACAACGCCTTTGGGTAACGCTGAACCCGCTTTTAACCTCCCCTACCTCGCGAGAGCAGCCGGCGCTGTATACGTGGCGAGATGGACGACCTTTCATCCGCGACAACTCGCTCACTCAATTGCCCAAACTTTTGATAAGAAAGGCTTTACTTTCATCGAAGCTATCGCCCCGTGTCCAACGGGATACGGCAGACCGAACAAACTTGGGACCGGCCTCGAAGAAATGAGATATTACCGCGAGATGTCGGAAATCAGAAATGGTGCTGATCCGGCGGAAGCTGCCATCGACCTAAAAGGGAAGATCATCGTGGGGACCTTTGTGGACGTGGAGCGTCCGGATTTCATGGAGAATTATACCAATACTTTCCTGGCCAAGGCCATGGGCAAGAAAAAATCAAACGAAAAAGGTAGAGCTGCATGAGTGAGAAACGAGAAATAAGGCTGGCTGGTTTCGGAGGTCAAGGCATAATCCTCTCCGGCCACATTCTCGGGAAAGCAGCTTCTATTTATGAAAAAAAGAATGCGGTTTTCACGCAGAGTTATGGTCCAGAAGCCCGGGGAGGGTCGTGCAGTGCGGACGTTGTAGTTTCGGAAACCCATATACACTACCCCAAGGTGGAGCACCCTGACGTTCTGGTGCTCATGAGTCAGGGGGCTTTGGCAACATACGGCGGTTCCATAAAGGAGAAGGGTATCCTCATCATTGATGAGGACTTGGTTAAGTTTGCCAGTGAACCCGAGAACGTTCTTATCTGGAAGGTCCCCGCAACTCGAATAGCAGAGGGTATGAATCG
>JAUPKT010000474.1 GCA_030837305.1 Thermodesulfobacteriota bacterium | reverse complement strand
TTTCGCGACAGTCTTCGGCAGGCCCTCCAGTTGTTAAAACCGGGAGGGGCTGTGGGAATGACGTTCATGGACGGGCTTTATGATGAAAATGGCCGGAATCTCTTGGCTCAAGCGGATATCCATGCAAAGCAGGGCGTCAGCCTCCGGAAGCCGGTAGTGCTGACCGATTTGATTTCTTTTCTCAACGAACTGTTCCCTTCTGTACAACAGAAGACAGAAGATTTTGAGTTGCAGCGAGATATGCTGCAGGACTTCTTTTCCGTGCCGGCAATGTCCGCCGGCCTATTCCCCGGGTTCGCCTACGAAGCCAGACTCGAAAAGGTCACCAGACTCTTCGCATATCTGCCGGAAAGTAAAATGTTGTTCCGCTGGGTGCTTCTTGTTGCAAGGAAAGCCTAAACCGGGATGGATTTCTTGCAGAGGAGTTTCCGAGACTCAACATCACTGGACTTCATTTCGGAGAGATGTTTTTCTGCTGATCCCCGGCCTGGGCTTTCTCAATTTCTTCTCTCGCTTGTAAGTAGAGTTTCCGAATGTCTTCGAGTCTTTCCTCTGAAAGTTGGGGCTTTTGGGGCGGGGGCTGGTTCATTTGATGGCTATTCCATTGAATCTGATTACCCCCGGTGGGATTCGTCGGCGTGATCTGAGCAAAATGGACGCAGGGAATGACAAGGCATGTCAGGGTCAACCAGAAAGTACATGTCGCCAAACGCATCTCGAAACTCCTAGCCCGTCTCCTCAGGCTTAGCCTACCACCGTACACAAAAGCTTCAGCCTACTGAAACGCTTATCCGGAGCTCCCCCGCGATGATCCCACGCATGCCCATCGAGATCAATGGTCGCTCCACTTCCCGTATTTTTCACGAAGCACCCTGTGCAGTATCTTCCCAGTGCCCGTCCTAGGCATATCGTCGTCGAGAATGAAATCAATAGATTTCGGCACCTTGTATCCCGCTATCTTGGTTCTGCTGAACTTCCTGATCTCGCTCTTCAGTTCCTCGGTGGGTTCCTGGTCGTGATTCAGAATGACCACTGCATGAACCGATTCACCCCACTTAGTATCCGGCACGCCTATCACGGCAACATCCCGAACCGCGGGGTGGCCACCAACAGCATTCTCCACTTCCGACGGGAAGATGTTCTCTCCACCCGATATGATCATGTTTGCCTTGCGATCAACCAGCACATAAAAACCATCGGGATCACGGAAGCACATATCGCCCGCAGTAAACCAGTCACCCTGAAACACATCCTTGGTTTTCTCAGGAAGATGCCAATATTCCTTGAAAAGCATGGGAGTACGTGCATACAATTCACCCACTTGTCCGTCAGGGACTTCTCTCCCTTCTTCGTCCAGGACCTTAATTCGGTCTATCCCGAATATCTCCCTGCCGATGGTGCCAAGCTTGCGTAATTGGTCTTCAGGTCTACACAGGGTCACAAGACCCGCCTCCGTTGATCCATAGGCCTCCCAGAGTTCGGCGTTCTTGAAGAAATCCAGAATAGCCACCTTGGTGTCTTTTCGTGCCGGCGCCGAAGAAATGAGCAACTGACGCATGCTCGACACATCGTACTTGTTCTTGATTTCAGGTGGTAAGGACAGGATCATAATGTAGTGGGTCGGCACCAATGACACAAACGTAATCTTGTGTTTTGCCACCGTGGCCAGGAAGTCCTCCGGGCTGAAACTGGATTCATTGTACACGCAAACCGGAGCAGACACCAATGTGTATGGGAATGAGTAAAATATTGAATTCACATGACACATGGGCATGACCATGAGGACTTTGTCCGTGGTTCTGATCCCCATATTGATATTGCTCAAGTAGTACATCGCCATGTAGCTTTCATGCGTACGCACCACACCTTTGGGCTTTCCCGTCGTCCCCGAGGTGTACATGAAGGTCCACGGAGCCGCTGCATCAACCATAACCGGGGGTTCTTCAGGCGAAGAAGACGCAAGCCATTCTTCGTAGGCCACATAACCGGCGGGTATTTCGTCGCCTGGATCGCCCAGGTAGATGTAATTTCCTGAGTCAAGGGGTAGTTGTTCGCGAATGGATTCAATGAGCTGCACGAAGGGCTTGTCAACGATCAACGCTTTACATTCCGAGTCGTTCACGATGTAACTTATCTCAGGGCCGGCGAGCCTAAACATCACCGGAACACAGACCTGCCCTCCCTTTGCACAGGCCGCATACATCTCCATCCATTCTACCCGGTTGAAGGCGACGACGGCAAAGCGATCTCCATTGCCGCAATTCATGGCAGTCAAGCCATTGGCCACACGACAACTTCGATCATTCCATTCCTTGAACGAAAAACCCCGTATCTTGTCTTCGCACCCTAATTTATCCGGATATTGTTCAGCTTGACGGCTTAGAATGGTCCCCATGTGTATCCACTTGCTGACGGTCATACAGAACCTCCACCAAAATTCTATACTGATTCCTTTTCAGGTCGCTCAATTACCCGGGCAGCCGGGAAGTCCCACGCTGTCTTGATCCCCGGTCGCCTGTTTTCCAAGGCATCCAAAATCCTCTCCGGGGTCAGGGGGTAATGGTTGAAATAGATTCCTACAGCATGCCCTATGGCATTGCAATAGGCCTGGGCTGCGGACATCGCCACAGACATGCCCGCCTCCTTTGCCCCGTACGGACCTCCCGGATCGATTGTCTCAACGATCAGCGGCACGATGCGAGGCATGTCCTTGACCACAGGAATCTTATATTCAAGCATGGTCGGATTGAGAACGTGACCTCCATGCCAGCGATGCTCCTCGCCCA
>JAUPKT010000473.1 GCA_030837305.1 Thermodesulfobacteriota bacterium | reverse complement strand
TATTGCGCTTTGATCCTTTAGAGCGAGAAGCGCATCGTAAGCAGGCTTGGAGAACGTAACATCTTCGTCGCTCAAACACTCCAGGAGGCTTTGTAAACCCTCTGTATCTACGGTGGAAGCAGTTTCCCAGTCTGATCCAAGTAGGGCCGTATAAACCCGGACACGCATGGGAGCTGTTGCCACGAATTTTCGTTGCTTAATTATTTCGGCCAGGACGGCTGCTCTTGTTTCCAGCCATACGGAGCAGGTGCGATCTATTGCCTCCTGGTCCGTAAGTTCACCGAGACATGTGATTGCCCGCTGCCCAATTTCATCCTGGAGCATGAGAGCTGCATTGATGAGTGGATCGGCCGCCGCCACGCCTTCTTCCAAAATTGCTGCGACATTGTTTGCTTCCAGATGATCAAGGATACGAACATGAGCTGCAAAGCCGGTTATCCATCCACCTTCGGCAAGTACCATGGCAAGTCTAGGGGCACGGGTGTAAAGCCATAAATTGTAAATAGGGTCGGCTTGGCCATCTCGTGCGAATCGCCTAAGCCTTTCCAAGAGAAGGGACGCCCATGTATGTCCCCACCGGCCGACCAATACGGTACCCAATAATTCTCGGGATTCCAGAAATGAATCACTAATAAGCTGATCAAGCCGTAACGAAACTTGGCTGATTTCCTCCGGTGATGCGTTTGAATTGAGGAACAGTGCAAGAGATTCTACCATGGCTCTTTCCATGAAAGGCCGCTCTTTCGTCTCAACAATGCTCAAATTGTTGACGGGCCAGGAATCCTGTGAGGATTGGTTCCATGGACTGACAATCTCCTTTGGGAGTCTCTGGCGAGAATGTTTCCTGCGCACTAATCCGACAGGGTCAAACCAAAAGAAATTCGTTGGTGATCATATTCAAACATCATGGGTTGATACACATATCCAAACTCACATCGATTCTCTGAGAGCATGCCGGTTTGAGGCTGATTGAGCCCGCCCCTCCGAAAGGTATTTTCTCAATTCGTCAATGATCTCCTTGTGAGAACGACTAATCGGGACTTGCTGCTGCAAGGCAAGAGCAACATCGTGCGTGGTGAAGTCTCGTCCCGGCTCGTCCCTGTCACTGAATGCCTTGTACATGGCATCGATCACCGCTTGCTCGATTTCCGCACCCACAAAACCCTCGGATGTCTTAGCCAATAAATCCAGGTCGTAATTTTGAATGGGACGGCGCCGTTTTCTCAGGTGAATCTCGAAGATCTCCTTTCTATCGTCATAGGATGGGAGATCAAGGAAGAATACTTCGTCCACGCGTCCTTTTCGCATCAACTCCGGCGGCAGGAGCGAAATGTTGTTTGCCGTGGCCACCACAAAAACCGGCCTTGCTTTTTCCTGCATCCAGGAAAGGATACTGGCGAAGACTCTGAGGGATGTTCCCCCATCTCCTCCGGAAAATGATAATCCCTTCTCTATCTCGTCAATCCACAAAATACAGGGAGCGATGATTTCGGCTAAAGCAAGCGCTCTGCGGGTATTCTCCTCAGATTGACCAACCAGACCTCCGAACAATGCCCCCAGATCGAGTCGCACAAGGGGCAGCTTCCAAAGACCGGCTATCACTTTTGCTGTCAGGGATTTACCGGTACCGGGGATTCCGATCAAGGTAATCCCCTTGGGCTCAGGCAACCCGTAGTCTCGAGCCTCCACACTAAAGGCCTTCTTTCTCGTCTGGAGCCAGTGTTTTAGAGCGTCGAGTCCTCCTACATCTCCGATGGTTTCAACAGGGGAAAAAAATTCCAATGCGCTGGAATCCCTAATGATCTGCTTCTTTCCGGCGTTTACCAGATCTATGTCGCGCTCGTCAAGACCCCCCTTAGACACGATAGATCTCGCAAATATACGCCGGGCCTGATTGGATGAAAGCCCCAACGCCGCTTGGAGCAATTTCTCTCTTCCCAAAGGAGTCAAATTGACCCTGATTCCGGGGGCTGATGTTAGGGACGACACTATCAGGTCCATCTCTGCCAAACCGGGAGGGTGATATTCGATCATCACCACCTCGTCTTTCAACTCCTCGGGAATTTTCCAGACAGGAGAGATGATCACCATGGTCTTTCGGGTGAACTTTAGTTTCCACGCAACATTCTTCAATTTTCTCATGACCCGTGGCTGACCTTGCCAACATTGATGGAAATCGCACAACAAAAATATCCCGTCATCATTAATATTCTCTATCGCCGACAATGCGCTCAAGGGATCCTGTGCATTGGGAACACCGCCGTCTCCGGCCAAGAGCTGGAAGTAGTCGGCGTGATCCCACCTATACAGTTTGAGATCACTTCCCCGGCACAGTGCTCTGAGTTGTTCCGATATGGATTCCTCTTCGAGAGAGACGATGTAGAGAAGGGTGATCCGAGCCCGGATAGAATTGTCAATCTCATCGCGAAAGCTTTGCACGCTGCACCTCATCCACGGTCGTTACTGCCTGGCCTCATGTCTCATGGCTGCGCGGTGACTTCATTCTGTGGCACCAAAGACGGGAGCTGAACCCCGCTGACGGTGACTACTCCCTGAGCGTCTATCAACAGCTCTCCTTGGCTCCATCTCTCGAGATCCTGTCGTCGGTATCGTGACGTGAGAAAGTGTATTTGCTGGTTTGATGAAGCTACGACAGAATGATACGCTCGTTTTGCCGACTCGAATCTGCCGGCTATTAGAATATCAACCAGTTGCAGAATGCTTCCTCCCAAGGGTCTTACAATGATCTCTTCCAGAGAGTAGCCTGAGTAGATTACAACAGACAGGCCGGTTTCCTCCCTGACCCTTTTGAGGAGATCCTGAACAGCGGAGCTTTGATAGAGGGGTTCGCCCCCACTCAATGTGATGCCCTCAATCCGGCCTAAGTAATTCTTCATGAGTCGAACCAAGGCCGACTCTTGTATCATTACACGGGGCTCCGTTGAATGGGTCTCAGGATTAAAGCAACCGGGACAATGCAAAGGGCAGCCCTGAAACCACAGAACAAACCTATTTCCCGGTCCGTTGGCTCGACTCACCGGGAGCAATCGGTGCAGGTTCAAGATCTGACCCTTCCTCCTTTATCGAATCCGGCGTTTTCCCCGCATACCCTCTATCACTAACAAAAGGCACTCGAATCTCCTCCCTTAACCACCTGAGATCCGTGATGCAGCCGGATGGAAGCCCGATTCCAAAAAGGCAAGCCAAGAAAGTCATACATAGGCCGGCTCTCAAAGTATTTTTCTCGCAGCTCCTATAATCCTATATTTTGAGCCCGTTCTTACCTCGGGGAGCAAGTCGAAGTGGTTCTGTTTCAGCTCCTCCAAGAAGTCATCTTCGTGAAATCGCTGGACGTTGGGATGCCGAAGCATTCGACCCAATATGGCGCTTGCGTAAAGAGGCGGGAAAATTTCTTCAAAACAAAAAACACCGCCGGGTTTTGTCACGCGACTGAGTTCCTGAATACACCTTCGCCAGTCGAGCACATGATGG
>JAUPKT010000472.1 GCA_030837305.1 Thermodesulfobacteriota bacterium | reverse complement strand
GGTTTATACCTGACTTCAGTAATTCCCCGTTTGCCGAAACAGGAACACAGGACACAAAGACCGATGACGCAAAGAAATATACAACTGTAGTTGCGTAGGGCAAGAAACGTCATGATTCATTTAATCTGTAAGCCAACGCGTTGCAGATCACGGTTGTCTCTCTTATCGCCGCTTTTTGTTCCCTATGAGCAACTCTCCACGCATGAGTCGCACGAATCACAGGAAAACCGGCTAAGTGATTCTTGCGTGACCTCAAAAGCGTTCCCCCGATGCTCAAAGTTTTCTGACCCGCACACAGTGCACTTCCGAGGTATCTGATCGGGAGATACTATGATCTTAGGAAACTCTTTCCCGCAGTCGTTACAAAAGAATTTTAAAATAGGCATTTTGCACCTCTCTCCATTTTTTTTCAATTTCAAATCAAGAAAACTTTCTTACAAATTGACGTTTCGACGTTTCTCTATTCTCATCAACTCTTCTTTAGTGCCTCTCTCAACTCGAACTCATGCCTTGCTGCGATCTTCAGTCTCTTCTTCCATTTCGGATCTTCTTCTTCTAACTCCATGTTTGCAGCAAATTCCATGAGCGTGTCCGATTCAGGACTCCCTAACTTTTCCCAGATAGCAATATTAATAAACTCCCACAATCGCATGTGGGACTGCATTGCTTTTTCGAATGCCATCGCAAGCAGATAAGGATTCATGGTTAATTTTGCCGAAATGGTCCCATCCGGCCAGTTGTTTGATGCATCAGATGTCGTTATCGAGCAATTATCCATGGCAAACTCCTTGATGTCTCGGTTCCTAATTATAAAAGATGCACATTGTTCCGGAAAAATTCACACAAAACCATATTGCTTCGTTCGTTGATTTTTTCCCTTCCTTGATTGTCGTCTTTTATCCGAGATTGGCAAAAACTCCAGCAGTTGTCTCCATTGGACAGGGGTCTTATACTGCTGTTGCATTTTGACTGTTTTTCTTCTTGTACAAAGATTTCTCTGATAGATTATCCATTGACGACATAAAGATTACAAAAAGTCTGGGCATGGACAATCAAGGAAAAGCTGTTGTACTCCTCTCAGGGGGTATAGATTCCGCCACCTGTGTTGCCATAGCAAAAGACTGTGGTTTCGACGTGGTCGCGTTGACATTTTACTATCACCAACGCCACCATGTGGAACTGGAGGCAGCGCGGCGTATCGCTGCGTTTATGACAGTTGAGCGGCATGTAGTTCTTGATCTACCGTTAGGAACAATAGGGGGGTCGGCATTGACCTCCTCTCGAGATGTTCCCAAGGACACGCCTCTTGAACAAATAGGCCTATGCATACCGGTGACTTACGTCCCAGCCCGCAATACAATCTTTCTGTCCCTTGCCCTTGCGTTGGCAGAAGTTTTCGAGACAGGACATATTTTTATTGGGGTGAATGCCATGGATTACTCAGGCTACCCTGACTGTAGACCCGAGTATATCTCGGCTTTTGAAAATATGGCCAATCTAGCCATTCAAAAAGCCGTCGAAGGTCAATTCACCGTCAAAATCCATACGCCGTTGAGCGAGTTAAACAAAGCACAAATTATCAGGAAAGGCTTAGAATTGGGCGTGGATTACTCGCTGACGCATTCGTGCTATGATCCCGATCCAATCGGGTCAGCGTGCGGACACTGTGAAAGCTGTATCCTTCGGAAAAGGGGTTTTGCCGAGGCGAAGGTCAATGATCCCACTCGCTATACTCATCAATCTCTTTCCTGTGAAGGCAAGCAGTGACTCGAACCCCACATTGCTTCTTTCAGTAGATTATGTCCAGGCCCAAACCTTTCACCGTTGAACCATGTTGAATTCAAGACGAATCTTGCCTGTCCGGTATGGTAAAATAGAAGGTAGAACCGCTTCCCGGGGTCGACTCCACCCAAATCTTGCCCCCGTGATGTTCCACGATACGTCGGCAATTGGCCAGACCAATACCTGCGCCCGGATATTCCGGCCGATTCCGAATCCTTTGGAAGAGTAAGAAAATCCTGTCAAAATACGGGGGCTCTATTCCGATACCGTTATCGCTCACGGCGTATTGCCACAAATCTTGCGATCGGGTCACCCCCACATGTATCATGGGTGGTTTTTCTCCGGCAAATTTTATGGCATTACTCAATAAATTCTGAAAAAGCTGTAGTAATTGGGACGGATTGACCATTATCCAAGGCAAAGGATCGTGAGTTATTTGAGCCCCTGTCTCATCAATCATGGATTGGAGGTTGGCTATGGCCGTGCCCAAGATTTCCTGAGAATTAGACTTTTGAAACCCAGGAGCCTCATTGCCTATTCTCGAATACGCGAGAAGACTCTGAATGAGTGAATCCATCCTAAAAGTGGCATTCAGGGCCCCTGCAATGAGCTTGTCAGCCTCAAGATCCAGTCTCCCACTATAACGACGATCCAGTACCTTAAGATAAGCAGCAACCGCCAACAAAGGCTCGCGGAGATCGTGTGCCGCTATATATGCAAACTGCTCCAAGTCTTTGTTACTTCGTTCAAGCTCCTCCGTCCTGCTTTTCAGCGTTTCTTCAGCTCGGACCAAGTTCGTGATGTCACGGATCATGGCCATCTTCGAAATTGATCCATCGGGACGATGGATAGGTGTATTCACAATAGCATAATATCTATTGTCCTTGGGACTCAGCACTTCCCACTCGACTTTTTCGCCCCTCTGAACTTTTTGGTTAACACACCATGGACAAATTGAATCGAGGTCGTGCAGAGCGGAATAGCATTTTTCCCCCAGTGGATAACGGCCGGTTCGTTCAATGAATCGCCTGTTCATGAATTCTATGGTGTAGTTTTCTGAACACACGTATATCAACCCGTCGAACGCCTCGATGATAGATGTTTGCTCCGCCTTCAAAGGTACGAGTGATTCTAATTCTTGAATAAGACGTTCTATGAGATCGTCACGGGGTTCTTTCAGCCGTACCAATTGAATCAGTTCCTCTAATTCCACTTGGTCTATTGTTGACAGCACAACGGCCATCCTGCTTCCGGAAACCGTTTCACGGAGTTGTTGGAAGATGTGTGAGGCCTGTATTTTCTGTTATGTTACCAAATATTGTCGTTCAGAGACAGTGCTATTATGTCCTTTAGGTTTTTACTTCTTCACCTGACATTTTCGGCTCGTCAAATCTAAATCTCAGTTCCACCACACCGGAATCTATGGTCTTGTGAATCACGTAAGGCACACTATCATACACACGGAGCATTGGTTGATTGTCCAGCAATACATCTGCACGAAAGCCCCTTACGTTGCGTTCTTTTGCGATTTCAATCAGATAGTGAAGGAGAAACGTTGCGATACCCTTTCCCTGGTAGTGTTCATCGACCATGAATGCTGTGTCCGCGCTATCGCCCCCTTGAATGAGCATGTATCGCGCCTCTGCAATCATGCTTCTGTTTTCTCGCGGACCCGTCGTGACTACGATCGACAACCCCTCCTCTTCAGAAATATTGAGGTATTTTTGGAGATTGGCGAGCGGCATACTCCGTTTGGGACTGAAATACCGAAAATAGACAGAGCTTTCTGATAAATGGTAAAAAAGGTCTCTCATCATGGATTCATCTGTGGGTTTTGCCACTCTGATATGGGCCTTTACCCCTCCCCCGAATTCGCGATCAGTGCGGACCCTTTCTCGAAGCGCCGGGGACGCCATGCAACAGTACACTTGATTTGGATAGACATATCCCAGTTCTCGAGCTTCCCGCATAAGATTTTCTCTGTGATCGGGGTGGGCTATTTCGACCAGAGCCATGGCCTTCTCTCGGATTGATTTACCGCCCAAGTAGGCTATTCCATATTCAGTTACCACGTAATTAACTTCACCTCGATTCATTATGACAGAGGATTTTGGCCCAAAAGAGGGAACTATGGTGGAGCGTCCGCTTGTGAGAGAGGTTGATCGCAAGCAGATTGCGGATCGTCCTCCCTGAGAAAGGGTTGCTCCCCTCATGAAATCATGATCCCCGCCTGAACTTTCAAATGCCGTCCACGTTGGCTTGCCTTGGCGAATCTGCCCCTTCAGATCAACTTGCAAAGCAAGATTAATTGATATCATGCGATCATTCTGAGCAATGAATGTAGGATTCAGCACAAAATCGGAAGGATATAGCTCCACCACTGAATTCTCATGGACAAATTCATATAATCTTTTCGTTCCCATGCAGGTCGTTGCCAGGCACTTGCCTCGATACATCTTCTTCGTGGAATTATTGATGATACCCGCATCCATCAAATCCATAAGGGCATCAGTGAAAATCTCAGTGTGAATGCCGAGATTCTTGCGATCTTTAAGATAATCCATCAGGCCCTTCGAGATACCCGCAAATCCAAACTGAACTATTGAGCCGTCTTCGATGAGTTCGCTACAGTACTTGGTTATTTTCTTCTCCTTCTCACCGAGTGTCTCCCCGGGCAATTCAAAGAGTTCCTCATCATGCTCCACAAAGTAGGCTATTCGATCCCCCTGAATGAGGGTATCCCCTTGGGTTCGCGGCATATTGCGGTTGACCTGGGCTATGACCATGCGTGCAGATTCAACTGCAGAAAGACTAACGTCCACTGACGTTCCCAAACTGAAACGCCCGAATCGATCCGGTTCGGATACCTGGACAATAGCGATATCTATGGGAATTCGCCTATTTCTCAGAAAAAAGGGTATTTGAGAATGAAACAGAGGAACGTAATCCGCTTCAGCGGCCTCTTGTGTGTTGCCCCCTAGTCCGCCCAAGAAAAACGTCTTTATTCTGAATCGATCACGGCCTTTTTCCGCAAGTTTGGCTGCTGATCGGCCTGTCATAAATTGTATGATCTCCACGTCCTCAACCCTTGAATCGGACAAAGCGGCTACTATGATGCTGGGTTCAGCACACATGCTGCCCAAGAAAATCCTATCACCATTTCTTACCTGAGACGCGGCCTTTTCCGGGGAGACAATTTTTCCGCCAAATTTCTCTTTAAGATTCATTTACTTTGCCTCTACTTTGCTTAGACGATGGTTCTTGAATTCTCTTCATGAAGTCAAGAAAAAATAGAAATTTCTCTCCCACGTTTCATTTTCTTGACATTCAGGCGTAGATCTCAGTAGATGGTTTGCATCACTTTCATCGGTTTGCCATTCACAGATATTAACTCGATGCTGTTTCCTCGGCAGACCCGGCCTTATGAAAATCATTTTTCCTAACAATAACGGAGTTTCACATGACACTTTACGAACAGCAATCCCTCAGTGACCGCGATTTACGAACCCTCAAAGAATTTGTCGAAAACTCACTTCGAAAAAGCGGCTCACTTCTCATGGAGATGTACGGTAAAGGCAATAAGAGCACCAAATTCGATGATGAACTTGTTACCCTTGCCGACAACGCAGCATGGAAGATGATTTCAGGTAAGATTCACGACAGCTTTGATGGACACTGTTTTCTCCGAGAATTGACCGCAGACCAAATGTCCTCTGATGACTGCCCTCGTTTCTTATGGATTCTCGACACGTTGGATGGAGCTGCCTCCTTTCAGGCCGGAATGCCGGTATGGGGAGTCAGCGCCGCTCTTTTTGAACTCTTTTGGCCCGTACTCGGCTTCCTTTACTTGCCCGTAACAAATGAACTCTACTCTGCGTACGCTGACCGTGAAGCATTGCTCAACGATCAGCCTATTCATGTCAGACAGGATCCCACGGTGGATAACGAAAGTCTTATCCTCGTTTATTCAAGATTCCATCGCGATTTTGTCAGCGACTTTCCCGGCAAAATAAGAAACTTTGGTTCCTCTGCAGGTCATTTGGCGTATGTTGCACGCGGGGCAGCGGATGCCTGCATATTAAAAAATGTAAGTATCCCGGATCTTGCAGCCGGAAGCATTATCCTTGAGGCAGCCGGAGGGCAGATCAAGTTTCTTGACGGAACAGACTTTCATGTAGGTGAATACCTTGACGGAAAAAGGATAGACCAGCCTTTGATCGCTGCTCCAAAAAACTCTCATGCACTATTTGTGCGGCATCTCAAAGAGATTTAAGGCTCCCAGTAACGAAGCAATTTCGGACCCAGTGAATGCATTGATAAACCGTGTAACGAATTCAAGAGTGTACTTGAGAATCGCTTTGGAAAAGTGGCACGGTGTGGTCTTCACTGCCCGAAAATCAGCAGCACGGCGGAGAGCGACACCATTGACAGGACAGTTGATAAGACAATGGCTGAGGTGGCAAGCTCTATGTCGCTGTTGAGTTGTGATGACAGGATGTAATTCTGCGGGGATGTGGGCAAAGCAAAGTATATCATGGCCACCGTGAACGCCGGAACTGCCACGCCAAAAACCTTCAAGAGGGCATACCCCACGACGGGCAGGACGACCAATTTAAATGCTGCGGCAGTCAATGCCTTGCCCAAATGATTTTTCAACCCCGAAAAGGTCAAGGTCCCTCCAATTGAGAGCAGGGCTAGGGGTAGGGTGAGTAACGACACCAGTGCAAACGTGTTCTCAACAAACAGGGGGAAGGGCGGCCCGACTCTCGCGTACACGACTCCAGAGACGCATGCCGCAATGAGGGGATTTGAAACCATCGCCTTGAGAACCATCCCTGCTTTTCCCTGATCAGCAGCCAGTCCCCCTGAGTAGAAGATCATGCTGGATACCGCCAGGACGTTGATAAAGGGAATGATAAACCCTATGAGAATCCCGAACAGCCGTACTCCTTCCTCTCCAACCGATGACAATATCAGAGCCATCCCTATGTATGTGTTGAAACGATAGCAGCTCTGGGAAAAAGACCCTACCTCATAGTCCGGAACCCGGAACAGCCGCACAAATACAAGACTCATCACGAAAACGAGAAAGACCGCACCAAGTACCAACAGAATCAGATCCCATTCCATGGTTCCAGTCTTCGCGGGTTTTCCGATTTTCCAGAACAGCAAGCAGGGGAAAAAAAGATAGTAGATCATCCTGTCCGATGCCCTGATGAAGGCATCGTCAAGCCATCCCACTCGCTTGAGAAAGCTCCCGAGGACTATGACGGCAAATATGGGCAGGACACTATTGATGATTAACGTCATTCAGCAACAGCCGGTCTCAGGTCAAGACAGCATTTGATGTTCCCAAGCAGGGATCTGCTTTCTGTAGACAATCGAGGGCACAGCTTCATGACGCCTATTATCGAATGAAAGAGGCAATGGATCAAGACAAAGATGTTGCCGATCCGTTTTCCTTGACCAATCAATCCTTGAAGCTTATTGTATTCTTAGGGCAAAAGATAACGTCTAGTGG
>JAUPKT010000471.1 GCA_030837305.1 Thermodesulfobacteriota bacterium | reverse complement strand
CCTGGATCCCGGATCAAGTCCGGGATGACAAATCAGGTGATCACGTGGATGTCCCTGACACTGGCAACATGAGTGAACCATCTCGGGTTCTAATAAGTTACACAACGCGACTCATGTTCCATTCGGCCAGAACTTTCGAGAATCGCTATACATCCCATTTCCTGAATTGAAGTGGGATCCAAGATCATGCCTCAGGGTGGCACAAGAAGCCTGAAACGGAAAATCCTCGGCTTCCTTCAGGGCGATGACTTCCAGAACAGTCTCTCGCTCTTCGTGAAAATGCCGGGGAGACAAGTAATCAATCCCTTGTTTTCCCTGCTGTATCACCCGGACCCGGTCGTCAAGTGGCGCACCGTTACAGCTATGGGGATGGTACTTGAAAAGCTTGCGCACACCAACCTTGAGGGGGCAAGAGTTGTCATGAGGCGTTTGATGTGGAGTCTCAATGACGAGTCAGGGGCAATAGGGTGGGGTGCGCCTGAAGTTATGGGAGAAGCCATGGCTCGCAGCGAGATCCTGGCGAACGAGTACGCGGCCATCTTTGGATCATACGCGGACGAAGCTGGAAATTTTCTCGAACACGTCCCGTTGCAACGGGGACTCCTATGGGGTTGGGTCAGGCTCTCCCTCGTGCGGCCTGAGAAATTAAGACAGTGGCGACGCCATCTCGTAAAATACTTGCTGTCTGAAGACCCCTGCGTCAGAGGGCATGCTGCCCAGGCGGTTGGACTGCTCACAGTCCATGAAGCCTTGCCCCTGCTAACCGACCTGTGCAATGATCCGGCCGATTTCGAAACATTTCAGGCTGAAAAGGTAACCAGGCATAAGGTAAGCGATGCTGCAAGGGAGGCCGTAGGAGTGTTTGAGGTATCGGATCCATGCGGGCCACAGCATGTGGCATCCAAATGACCACGGAATGTCAAAAGTATTAACGAGCTGACGCATCGCAAAACCACAATTGCCATATCAAACGGGAGGATACGGTCATGGACGTTGTTATGCTATCCAGATTGCAGTTTGCAGTAGCAACACTGTTCCATTTCATTTTCGTACCGCTCACTCTTGGGCTTTCCATCCTGATAGCCATCATGGAAACCATGTATGTGCGAACCGGAAATGAAGAATACAAGGCCATGGCAAAATTTTGGGGGAAGATTTTTCTTATCAATTTTGTCGTTGGAGTTGTCACGGGAATAACATTAGAATTCCAGTTCGGCACAAACTGGGCGGGGTACTCAAAGTATGTCGGAGATATCTTCGGTTCTCTGCTGGCAATAGAGGCTACCGTGGCCTTCTTCCTCGAGTCGACATTTGTGGCGGTATGGGCGTTTGGCTGGAAAAGGCTTTCTCCCAAGTTTCATGCAGCTTGCATTTGGTTGGTGGCCATTGCCTCAAACATGTCCGCCTATTGGATATTGGTAGCCAACTCGTGGATGCAGCACCCCGTGGGTTACACCATCAGAAACGGAAGGGCCGAACTCACTGATTTCTGGGCTATAGTGACACAACCGTTTGCCATAATCACCTACCTGCATACAACATTCGCCGGGTATATTGTGGCCGGCTTCTTCGTCATGGGGGTGAGCGCCTACCATTTACTGAGGAAAAACCAGGTATCATTCTTCACAAAATCATTCAGGATCGCATTAGTTTTTGCTTTCATCTTTTCCGTCCTAGAAGTCGGAGTAGGAGATCTTCACGGCAGAGAAATGGCCCACGCGCAACCTGAGAAAGTCGCTGCAGTCGAAGCTCAGTGGGAGACTCAGAAAGGAGCACCCTTCGCTCTACTTCTCATCCCGGACGAATCCAATGAGAGAAATATCGTCGAAATGTTTAAGATCCCAAAGTTTCTCAGTAAGCTGGTTTACGGCGATTGGGACGCCGAGTTCAAAGGCCTCAAGAGTTGGCCTCCACAAGACAGGCCTCCTGTCACCCTGGTTTTTGGGTCTTTTAGGATCATGGTGGGCCTTGGCTTTCTTTTTATCCTGCTCACAGTCATCGGAATCGTCAGGAGGAATAGGCTGGAGTCAAGTAAAACCTACCTCAAGGTAATGCTCTACGCCATCCCGTTGCCGTACATTGCCGGGCTTCTCGGATGGATTGTGACCGAGGTAGGGAGGCAGCCTTGGTTGGTATACCATGTCATGAGAACATCGGAGGGACACTCCCCTGTAGACGCCTCTCAGGTCGGGATTTCCCTGCTGGCATTCATCATTCTGTACAGCCTTCTTGGTCTGGCAGCTTTTGCACTGATGGTGAAACACGCAAAGCAAGGACCTGAGCATGCCTAGGCCGCTGCTTGGAGTCGAGTGTACATTTGTGGCTCGGGTCACAGGCACTGTACAAAGGCGGAAAGACGACTGCTCCGAAGAATAGACACCATTCCTGAAACTTGCCGATGGTTAAACGCAAAGTTCAGAATGCCCTATTAAGTGAAAGGTGGTGACAGAGATGTTTGAAACCATTTGGTTCCTGTTGTGGGGTATATTGTGGGCGATGTATTTCATGCTCGACGGTTTTGACCTGGGCCTGGGAACCCTGATGCCGTTTGTCTCTCAAAACGACACTGACAAGAGAGTAATCTACAATGCAATGGGGCCGTTCTGGGACGGAAACGAGGTATGGCTCATCACAGCCGGCGGAGTTACGTTTGCCGCCTTCCCAACAGCGTATGCCGTAATGTTTAGCACACTCTATACACCCTTGCTTATCATCCTGTTCGCTCTCATCATCAGAGGGATATCATTTGAGTTCAGGGGTGCAATCGATAGTGCTGCGTGGAGGACTCTTTGGGATACCTGTCTCTTTGTCGGTAGTGTCGTACCTGCCGTGCTGTTCGGTGTGGCTTTTGCCAATATCTTTCAGGGTATTCCCTTCGATGCCGACCATGTTTTCCAGGGGAACCTATTCACGCTGCTAAATCCTTACGGCATTTTAGGCGGCGTTCTTTTCATGGCCCTCTTTCTCCTCCACGGGTGTTTATGGTTGGCCATTAAATCAGAAGGATCCCTTCTCAAGAGAGCCGGGTCTACGGCTGGAGCATTGTGGGTTGCCTTGCTCTTAGTCGCAGTTCTCTTCCTCGTTTTCACCTGGTTCGCCACGCCTCTTTACGCCAACTATCTGAACAATCCTATCCTTTTCATAATCCCTCTCCTGGCGGTCGTTGCTCTTCTGGT
>JAUPKT010000470.1 GCA_030837305.1 Thermodesulfobacteriota bacterium | reverse complement strand
GATAAATACCATGTATCCGAAAATTAAACCGGTGAATGGGTGGCTACACGAAAGCGAGTCTCGGGGATTGGCATTCAAAGATAACCGATGTCATACGATATAGGAGGAAGGACCTCATGCAGGTACAAACGTCAAACGACGTAACCCTTATCACAATGGATGAGCGATTTGATGCCACAGTTGCACAGAAGCTTAAAGATACCGTCAGGACACTTGCGGAACGCTCTCAACTAAAACTTGTGATCGATCTCTCCAACACGAGGTTTATCGACAGTTCCGGGTGCGGAGCACTCGTTGCGTCTCTGCGAGTTCTCATGAAAAACAAGGGAGACATGAAAATAGCGGGCCCATCAGCTCAAGCCAAGTCCCTTTTTCATCTCACGCGACTCCACCGGGTCTTTGAGATCTACGATACTGTGCCTGATGCTTTGCAGTCCTTTTCCTGAAAAGGCTGCCCTGCCATTTCTTGCTCTTGGAGCAATCGGAAGTGCCGTGACCGACTGAATAGGAACTACGAAATGGAACCCGAATTTAGAGTTAAGATCGAGGTCCCCGCTAAGATTCTCATGCTGCGACCGCTAGGAGTCTTTGTGAGATCGCTCATCCAACAACTTCCCGTGAACATCGGGGAATCCTCGGAATTAACGGACCGGGTGGAGTTAGCTTTCAGCGAGGCATTCACTAATATTTGTCGGCACGCTTACGGGGCTGGTCGCCAGGGACCCGCACTGATAGAAATCATTGTGACGCCGGATAAACTCGAATTCGTATTTATAGACTATGGTCAGGGCTTTGATCCCGACAAGATCCAATGTCCGAATCTCGACGAACCGCGCGAAGGCGGCCTCGGGCTGTGGCTTATGAAACAAGTGATGGACGAGTATCATTACCATTCTGAAGAGGGGGAGCGGAATGTGCTGAGGCTCATCAAGAGACTTTCCACCATGACGGCGACCGGCCAGGACAAATAACCTGAATCTAGGAGACCTCGATTGGTTTCAGCATGCAGGTGCCGTCAGAAGAGTGGAGAAGTTCCAAACCGTGAAGAGAGAGAAAGTTCTCCATTGGCCTGCCGACAACCAGTTCAATTACTTCTTCGTTCATGCCGAATCTTTCACTGACGAATTCTCTGACCGTTTGATCGTATCGTAATATACCCAGTAGTTCCTCCACGCTGTTGCCTCGTGTAGCTTCCAGACGACTGAGAGCCTTCTTCCACTCGTCGTGAGTGCATCGTTCTTCGTGCGCGCAAATGATTTTCCAAAGGGACTCTACCCTCTCGAATATGTCCTTTCGACTCATATGCGCCTGGGTGGGAAGAGTTGACTCTTGGGACCAGCATTCTTGGGTTCGGCATTGTGACGGCCTGTTTTCATAGATTGAGCAACTACGGTCAAATCCTTGAAAAAAAATACACGTGCTGGAGCCGGTCTTGCTTTTCACCTTTATCATCTCTGATTCCAGCTCAACTGTTTCATCGCTGAAGTTACAATATCCGAGTTCTCCTTTCCTCACCGTGAAGAGGTGTTCTGGGCGTATTATGTTCTTGTTGAGCAGGGCCATGTCGTCCATCAGCAAGGTGGGGGCGTGGTTCTTACAGCACGCTCCGCATCTGATGCAATAAGGCCTGGTTTCATATGCCCTCCGGATAAGGAGATCTCGGATTTTCCTCCATACAAAGGCATCCTGCTCTGAATTCTCCAGATCTATATCTGATGTAATTTCCCTCAGCTCCGGCAAGACTCGATCTATCAAGTCCCGGGGTTCCATGCGTGCCTGTGTCTTCCAAATTGCAGATCTTGCTTCCTCTATGAGCACTGTTGCCGAGAAATCCTTTTCCCGAAACGTATCTTGATCACTCACCGTTCACATTCCTTATACTCTTGTCGGTCGCCACACTGTTTTCATGATTGTATACAAGACAAAATAGGGCTATCCCCTATGACCTTGTCACGAAAGACAATATGTCATAAAGAGCGCGGGTGTCTCGGTCTGTTTCTATACATGTTGCCGAGGCTTTTGTCGACACCACTCCCCTTTGACGAGGGTTGACCGCGAAAAGATTTGATGACAGGATTGACCGCAACCACGTTTGAACGCTGTTCAAAGAGAGGTTCCCTTAGAGGTTTGTCATGGAAGTACCCCTTTTTCGGCTCTCTCACATGACCGCGGTCGAGAAAGACCGCCTCTGTGTGAGAACCGGTGTCGACTTGAGAGATCTTGTCGCCCTCGTCACTCCTCTCGTCGAAAAAGTTCGACAATTCGGCGATGAGGCTGTTAGGGAGTTGACGAGCAGATTTGATGGAGTAGACCTGCCCCCGACGCGTTTTCGCGTTGCCCCTGAAGAACTGAAAGAATCCGTGAAACGGTTGAGTCCCGAGTTGAGAGAGGCGATGCAAGTTTCCATCGCCCACATAAAAAGGTTCCATGAGGCCCAGTTTCACGCCAATGATTGGCAGAAGGAGTTTTCTCCAGGCTTTCTCTTGGGAGAGAAAACGGTGCCTATCCCGTCTGTGGGTTTATACGTCCCTCGTGGGAAGGGATCTTTCCCGTCCATGATGATGATGGCGGGTGTACCGGCGAAGGTGGCCGGAGTGAAGAGAATCGTGGTGGTAACTCCCCCGGACAGTGCGGGACTTGCGGACCAGGCAACTCTTGCAGTCGCCGAACTCATAGGCATAGATGAAGTATATGCGGTAGGAGGCGTTCAGGCCATTGCTGCCCTGGCTTTTGGAACTGAGACCATACCGAGAGTATGCAAGATTGTCGGGCCTGGCTCGGGTTACGTTCTCGCTGCAAAGCAAGTGGTGTCAGCTTATGTCGACACAGGGCTTCCTGCCGGACCGAGCGAATCCATAATCTTGGCGGACAGCACGGCAGATCCCGTAATGGCCGTAATTGACTTGTTAATCGAAGCGGAGCATGGCCCTGACTCATCGGCATACCTTGTGACCATGGACGCAGAGCTGGCGGCAAAGGCATTAGAACTCATACCTCCGCTGATATCCAGCCTTCCCGAGCCAAGGGCATCCTTCTGCAGAGAAGTTTTTCGCTCTAACGGAGGTGTTGTTCTGGCATCCGACATGGACGAGGCGGTGGACTTCATCAATACATTCGCACCCGAGCATCTTCAGGTTCTGATCCAAGATCCCGCTGGTATCCTCGACAAGGTCAATTACGCCGGTGAAGTTCTCCTTGGTTCTTATACTCCCGGAACGTTGGCAAACTATTCGCTGGGCCCTAATGCAATTCTTCCGACCTCTGGGTTTGCCAGGACTTCCTCCAGTCTGTCAGCATGGGATTTTACGAGAAAAATGTCATACTCGATGCTCGACGAGAAGGCTTTCAGCGAACTGGCCCCTAAAACACTGCTGCTGGCAGAATACGAAGGCTTCAGTGCCCATGCCAGAGCCCTGAAGCATCGGCTTCAGTCGTAGTTTGTGAACCATTGTCCCCCGAGATGGGCCCAAAACGGCTGCGAGGACTCAGTAGGCTGTTGAATGAAAATCGCAGGCTAACCAGCCCGATTCTTTCTTGAGAAAAGGAGAAAAAAGCATGCAAGACCATGGCAGGGGAAAAACCACGTGTCGCCGATTCGAGGACCGTGTCGCCGTGGTTACGGGAGCAGGCCAAGGTATCGGCTTGGCAACCGCTGTGCGCCTGGCCGCCGAGGGGGCCAAGATTGCGGTTGTTGAGAGGCATGAGCACACGGCGATACAGGCCGTTCATTTGCTGGCAGATATGGGCGCTACGGCAGCAGCCTTCGTGGCCGACGTGGCCAACCACGGAACTGTCTCTGAGACTGCGAAAAAGATACTGGACACCTTCGGATCCGTAGACGTGCTTGTCAACAATGCCGGTTTTGATAGGCCCGGCGGATTCCTTAAAATGTCGCCCGAAGACTTTACAGCAGTTTGGAGTGTGCATGTGCTAGGAACCGTACACTGCTGTATGAACTTCGCTCCGATCATGATCCGTAAAGGAGGGGGCTGTATCGTCAACGTCTCTTCTATCTATGGAAGGGTCGGATCGAAAGGGGAATCGGCCTATAGTTCCGCCAAAGCCGGAATAATCGGTTTGACCAAGTCCCTCGCACGGGAATGGGGAGCCAGAGCAATAAGAGTAAACGCCATCCTGCCCGGCCTGACCGATACCCCTACAATAAGGGACGTTATGCTCGATAAGTTCAAGGATACAGTCCTTGCGGATACGCCTCTCGGTCGAATGGCTGACGCTTCAGAAATCGCGGCGGCTATCGCTTTCTTGGCATCTGAGGACGCAAGTTTTGTCACCGGCGCCACTCTCGAGGTAACTGGAGGATGGAATATGTAAGCCTTATTCGCGAAATCCTTATTCCATGGCTGCTCTGCACGAGCGGCTGGGATTGCTACGATGCCGCCCCTCTGCAATAGTCGCCGTCGGCCTTCCTTTGAACTGACCATAGACCGTCCGTCATTGCATGACGGTGGCGAATTTCATAACATCTTTTCATGGCCTGGAATCTGTCTTCGCTATACTCTGATATCTGAAGAAAACCACTGTCCAGAGTATTTTCGCTTCGAAACCGCTGAACGATGAATTCCTGAACTTCCCCTAGGTCTTTCTTAATGGCTTCCAATTCGGGCTCAGCGATAAGTCCTGGTACCACGGTGGTTCTAAAGACCACTTCCAGGTCGGCCTTGCGCAATACTTGGATGCTCCGCCTGATGATGAGGGGGTTCACTCTCACTCCGACCACCTTAGAGTACAAGTCTCCCTGCAACGGGGCTTTGACATCCATATACACCGCCTGCACTAGCCCCTCCCTTATGATACGCTCCAGTAGGAGAGGGTTGGATCCATTTGTGTCCAGTTTTACGGAAACGCCATGATGTTGAAAGACGCTGAGCAGATCCGGCAGATTCTTTGTCCAGGTTGGTTCCCCCCCGGTCACCGTCACTCCGTCTATCCAGGAACGCCTACAATCCAGATACTCCAATATGGAAGACATAGGGATCGAGGGAAAGGACTCCGGCTGAAGAACCAGCCGGCTGTTATGGCAGAACGGACAGCGAAAACTGCAGCCGCCCAAGAATATGACTGAGCAGATCCGGTCCGGCCAGTCCACGAGAGACGTAGGCACAAACCCTTTTATGTCAAAATCAAAACTATCCATGATCAAAACTTATTTCATACATGTTTCTGCATCGAGTTCCGGCGGACTTGAGCCGCCGGAACCTCGTATTGAAGTGTTTCAGAGCAAGACTTTCGATGAAGCTATGGCCAGGGTCACAGACAACGCTCCTGTAAATATTTCCGAATGTATCCTACGCCGGTTATGATTTCTTTATCCTCTGAGACGAGAATAGGGAGTTTCTTTTCCGAGAGTGAAACGCATTCGTAGTATGCCAGCATGGCCAGCGCCTCGGAGTTGTCTGCATCGAGTTGCATCACTTTGAGACCCGTTATTGATGACAGGTTAATATTTTGCTTCACCCAGTCGCACTTTCCACAACCTTCTTTGGTAAACAAATAAGTCATAGCAATCTCCAAATCCTGACTTCATTCTGCGTTTGGTGCAATTTCTTCTTCCCCTCAAACAAGACGACCGCTGCGATACCGGTCCTTCAATTCTCCCCTCTTGCCCTTGTTCCAACTAGATACCTTGGTGAAATATCCGGTTATTCTGGTGATCTGTTCCACTTTTTCCGAGCGGCAGAATGGGCAAAGTTCATGCAAACCTCTGGTTGTCCTGCCACAGGAGACGCAGGTCGTCTGCTCAGGAGAGAAGGCAACCTGGTCGTTTTGGGTCATTCGAAAGATTTTAACGACAAAATTGGCCAAAGATTTCGGACTGGGATGACTTTCTCCCAGCCACACGTGGGTGAGAGAACCAGCCTCGATGAGGGGATGGAATAGACCCTCTTTCTTAATTCTTTCTATGGGGTCAACAGGAGAGCCCACATTAAAAAGCGTGGAGTTCGTATAGTAAATCTCGTCATTTGCCAGATTGCCTTTTACCACCTTTTGGGTCTCCGGAAAGAGCTTCATATCGAGCTTTGCGAATCGGTACGCCGTGCTTTCAGCCGGCGTCTGTTCCAGGACGAAACGCATTTGATGTTTGCGCGCCAGTCGAGCGGCAACCAGATTCATGTGCGCAATAACTCGCAAACCAAACCTCAGCGCGTCCTCACTTTCATGAAGCTCTTCGCCCGCATGAAATTGTACAAGCTCGTTGAGGCCGACCATTCCTATGAGATAGGTAACGCGGTGCATCCTTAAGTAGGGCTCCCCATCACGGTCCATGGTGAGCAAAGCCAATGGTCCTGTTTCACCCAGAGCCAGGAGTCTCTCTATGAAGTTTTTCTTCTGTATATGTGCATGAACGGCCAAGGAGATGCGCTCGCTGAGCAAGTCAAAGAGTCTTGCGTCGTCGCCGCCGGCTTCATATGCAATCCGAGGCAGATTGATCGTGACGTTTTGCATGGCGGAATATCGCATCTTCCACGGCTGCACGGCATCGTCTAAATCGCTTTTTTCCAACTTGAAAGATAGCCTACAACATTCTGAGATCTTGGCGGTATCACCACGATCAAAAACATAGTAGGTATTTCCCTTTTCGGCGGCGATGTCGCAAATGTGATGGAGAAATTTCTCATGGCCTGGTGTCGAGAAGAATTTCTCCGTTATATGGACCAAAGGCTTCGGAAAAAAGAAGGGTCTCCCAGCGCCGTCTCCCTCTTTATAAATATCGAAGAGCGTCCACACAAATTCCTGTGCCTCCGGCAAGTATTCTGAATAGGTGTGTCCTGTGAATTCACCACCAGGACCAATTGCCGGTACATTCTCGAAATGCTTGGGCACCTCCCAGTAGAGGTTAATGTCGGTGAAAATCGCCTGTCCGCCGCGGGCCACTGCTTGTTGAGAGAATTCGAAAATCATCATTTGCGCCAACTGTCGAATCTCTTTCTTGGGAAGGCCCCTCAAGTACGGTGCAAAAAACAGGTTCACGGCATCCCATCCGATTGCCCCTGCAAAATGGCTCTGAAGTGCCGCAGCAAACTTCACCATATGGGCAAGCAGGACTTCCGGGTGCTTGGCCGGCTTAGCCATGGCTAACGAATTGGGTAAGTTCAGACCAAACTTCTTGATGTATTCCAGGGACTGACCAGAACAGTAAGGTCTGTCCACAAAACCAAGATCATGGAGATGAATGTCTCCGTGCATATGAGCATCCCCGACAGCCTGATCGAAAACGTTCAGCAGTGCGTATTCCTTCTTAATGTTTTCGGCTAGGGTGAGGTTGGTCGCTTCCGGCCCATGCGGAACATTTGCATTCTCCTTGTTTGGCCGTGTGATAAGCTGGTCTACATCGTACAGAGGTACCCCAAGCCTGGTGTGAAGTCGCCGTGGCCCCTCGAGCCCTCTCTCGATGAGGCGAGCATTCACGATTTCACGCACCAGAGGGGCGGTAATAACTTTTATGCCGCTTCTTTTGATGTCATTCTCTACCTCAAGACTGATGTCTTCCGCGGTTCCTTCATCGATGAATGTCTCACGAAGCAAGGCATCGACTATCTTGCTCCGGTCCCACCCATCCATGGCCTCGCTTGACGTGCGCACAAACAAAGCCATATCCGTGGTCTCAATTGACCTCGCAGGATCCTTTCTAAAATCTTTCATCTCAATTAAGCCAGCCATTGCAATCTCCCTTGTCTTTCGACTTCATATTGATCACGAATAAACAATCGGTTGCGCCTTTTCTTCACAACTCGTTTGGAATAGTTCCACGAATCAAATCGTATAACTAATTTATTAACTTAAAGTTAAACTAGAAACACAAAGTTTCTGATTAGCGATCATACATCCACCCCCTCGTTTGGATAAAAGGGCCTTAAGTTTTGCCATCCGTACACCTTGAAGGGTTGAACCGGCACTTGGGTCTTTCTTCCGGTTCCTTCGGGGTGCGGGATGGCGAAGCAGTGATGGTCGGCATATAGACCATCTTGTGGCCCCAATCACTAGCGCCACAATATGTAGTGTGTCAAGGAGAAAAAGAGGGTGCGGGGAGATCCTATTCCATAGGTGTTCGAGATTGCAAGTAATCTTTTTTTACACTTTAGTTTCGTATGGTTATATCTAAACCCTCGAATTACTGAGGAAGTGTGTGTTGGAATCTGGTGGCCGGAACGCGGCGCGCCCTTCCCGAGTCGTTCAAAGTCCTCATTGACGGAACGGCTGATGCTGAAGGCTGGAGCGTCGGCCTGGGAGGCATGTCCGTCGCTTTTCGAGGTTCTGTTACGGGGGGCTCTCGCGGTTAATCAACCACCCGAATATCAGGAGATTCCTTGAGGACAACGTAGAGAAACTCTTCGTCGGTGTACGGGCTGGTAGGAAGCGGCCTGTTCCAGTATTTTCGTACCTCTCTCAGCAGCTCATCCAACTCAAGCGTGCCATTTCGAGCACTCAGGACCGATTGCACGACGGTCATCAGAGGAGTCCTGAATTGGACTCGAGGGTCTAAATTGATTCTGGAGACCTCAGTGATTGAAGGAGTTGATTCTTTGTCACCCAGGTACGACACCTTGAACTTGCCAAGCCCTGTCTTGCCGACGAGGGACAAGGTTGTGGAGGGTCTGGGGATATTCTTGGCCGATACGCTGCCGGGACTAGGCTGTCTTTCGTAGTCTTCCATATTCACTCATCCTCTTATCTATGGATGTTTCATGATCACAAACTCGTTTTGAGGAGTTTCGATACCTCTCGGAGCAACTGATTGACGAGGCCCGTGACGGCCAGGGTTTCGAGTCACCGCTGCACGAGATATCCTCGAACCATGTGCATTTCATCGACGAGGTAGCCACGACCCAGCACATATTTGCTCGTCCATAAGTTGTTACAATCGTTCCGATTCTAGCCAAGGCGGCCCGCGTTGTCAATCCCTAGGTCCGAATGGAGACGTTACCCCGAGCAATTCTTCGGTTACACGGCTTCTTCCGATGCCGTAAATCAAGATCATTACATTTTCACAATCCACTGTGGGACAACTCAGAGCGCCATAAGGGAATGTCGCTCCGGAAGCTGATGGGGACCGCCACCATAAAACTTAATAATTTGGTTTAATATTTTCTTCTAACATATTAATTGACAAAGATAATTTATGGTGGTATGCGATTCATCACTACCGGGAAGGAGGGAGTTTCAAGTGCACATTCCAGTACCCAGATCGCAAAAACCTTCCGTCCGTAGGTTAGAAATGTCGAAAGGAGATGCCCTCATGGGAAAAATCTGTCTCGTCGCTACCGCCTTGTTGTTTGTCTCGGCATCGTTGGTGGGGGCCGGAAATTTTGAGGTCTTAGGTGAATCCGGGATAGTTCGGGTTCCGCATCCTCTTCATATAAAACCGGGGACTCTCGTGAAAGCCGAATTCAGGTCAACCTTAAAGACAACACCCGATATGGAGTTGGAGTCTGACACTATCTTGCCCGAAAAGGTTGCGGCAAAGAATGAAGCAGGCCAGATACTTAAGCCCGCACTTACTTATAGAGAGCGCCCGACACGGGGGATGGCACCTCCGCCGGCCCATCAGGTTTCGGGGTCCAGCGCGTTAGTGGCCGAGGCACAGGACCTCAACTCTGACCTCGAGGCCGACTTGGAAAAGGATCTTGTTCTTTCACCGCCGCCTGCCAAACCTGATCCTGGCGTTGAATCGGCTCCAACCACAGCGACCAGGAAGGCTTCTCCCGACAAAGGGGTCATCGGGCTGGACAAGAAGCTGGACGTGAAAAAGAAAGCCGGAGCAAGCGTAAAGCAGGCTGTCCCACCGATTTACGACAAGCTTGCGGGGTCCACGAAGCCGATTCGGAAGGTTCGGCCGGTAACAACCAGTAATTCGTGGTTCAGCGTGGCCGGTTCACACCAGAAGCCCAGCGCCATTCAACCGCCGTCGCTGAATAGTGATCCGAGGATGCTCCAACCCTCTGAGGGGATCAGAAATGCTGCTCGGGGTGCTTATCAATACCCAATGAGGGAGTTGGTTCCACCATCGGCTGCCGCACACAATGATCGTATCGTCAGAGATGGAGTGACGATAAAGTTGGCGCCAGCGGCAGCAGGGCCGTCCTCGCCACAACCCATGGGCGAAGAAGAAAACTTCGGCTCAGATATCTTGTCCACAGCGGCCGAGATTATTGGACTGCCCTTTGCCCTTATCAGTTCCTTTTTCTGACAACTTCGAAAGTAATATTTCGCAGCGATGCGCCCCCTCAGACTCGTGGGGCGCTCGCTTCTGCCCCCCAATCAAATCAAGTCCGCTTCTGAAACAGTTTCTCCAGCTTTGCTCGTGCTTCCTCCGCTCTGTTCCGTGAAGTTCCACTTCGGGCTTCGCTGCGAGGGGCAAAATATTCGCAGAAATTCCGATGATCTTTCAAAGCCACCCTCTCCGCCTGTGATTCCCTACATTGGTCTGAACTCAATTCGGCATAATCCAAGCAATTCAGGCAGCAGTGCAAGTCAGAGCCACATGAGGAGCATGTGTCGCTGCGAAAAACTTTTTCGTCGAAGTTCAGGATTGTCCCGCAGTGGTGGCAACCTATCTTTCCCATACGGCATCCCCTTTGTTCGTGTCAGGCTTTGATTCGAAATATACAACATGGAAACACTTTGCACCTCTTTCTTTGGCCCGCACGCGCCGTGCTTGCATCGGAGAGGGATTCTTGGAGGCCCTTTTCCCATCTAGCTCTTGGTGCATGCAGAACAATTTGACACCGGCAGAAGAATAATTCAAGGTATTGTGACCCTTAATGAAATGGAGGTATGAACATAATGGAGGGACCATTTCTCTCTCGCTTACCAAAACAGGCCGACCTGCTTCAGGCATTAACAAGCGAGTTTTCCCAGCGGGGAGTCGAGACTGGGTCATTTCTCGTTATAGGGGCCGTCACGTCAGCAACCATGGGATTTTACAATGTGTACAAGAGGGAATATGAGGTTAAATCGTTTCAGGGCCAGTATGAAATTGTCAACTGCACCGGCAACATATCTCTGAGGGACGGAAAAGTATTTGTCCACGCCCATATTATCTTGGCGGACCAGGACTTTAAATGTTTTGGCGGACACCTGATGGAGGGAACTCAGATCTTCGCTGCAGAACTGAGTGCTTTTCCTTTTCCGGGAGATGCCCTTCCCAGAGTATATGATGAGCCCACCGGTTTGTTTCTCTGGTCTATGGATTGATCTGGATTAGGTGTGTACTCTTTCGTATTTCCCCTCTGTTGAGCGCCTGATTGCGTGCTGAGGATCGGTTCGCACTTACTTGGAGATTCAATCCCGTGATTTTGAGTTCCCCCCTGGAGCGCGAAGCAAGAGCAGAGGGGGTAATGGTGATCGCATGTTGAGAGACGTTGTCCTATTGGGCGTAATATTTGGATCAGCGGCCGGTGCTGTGGCCGCTCCCAAGATAGGCGCGCCTTTTCAGCCTTACCTCATGAAATTTCTCATGGCCCTCTTGTTTTTGGGATTCACAAGGATTGATTTCAAGGGACTTTTCGATACATCTCGGCAGGGCTTGCAGCGATTGGGAATTTTGGTAGTCATCAAACTTATCATGCTTCCTGTAACCCTTTTCTGGATCACATCGTTCGTCAGCCTTGATTACGCGGTCCCGGTTATGCTCCTCTCCGGGATATCGACGGGAGTCGTAGCCCCTTTTATGGCTGCATTGGTGGCGGCGGAGGTTGCCACGGTCATTCGCATGGTGGTCGTCACGTCCGTGCTGGTTCCGATGTCTTTACCATTTCTTGTTGAACTCCTTGTAGGTGCAGAAATATCCATCCCCTTCAGTCTCATGGTCGAAACCCTTGCATGGGTCATATTCTTGCCTCTCCTCTTGGTGGCGGTAGTGAGGAAACTGGCTCCGAGATTACTGCACGGCATTCACACCGTTCAGTTTCCGTTGTCCTTGAGTCTTTTTGCCTTGATCAATCTGGGCGTCTTCTCCAAGCACTCACATTTTTTCATTGATCACTCAACCGAGATAGTGGCGATGCTGCTCATCGCGTATCTGCTCGCAGCAGTGTATTTCGCCGTAGGTTATCTTGCCCTGACCGGGGCTCCCGAAGAGCAGAGGTTGGCAGCAGGCATCAGCCTTGCTCTTATGAATAATGTCCTGGTCATTGTTTTTTCGTCTGAATTTTTTGGGCCTCTCTCTCCGGCTCTTGCCACTATGTACCTTTTCCCTTTTTTTTCCCTGTTGACCCCTTTGCGAATGCTCTCAAACTCGAGGAAAAAACAGGGTTCAGGGAACTGACAGACTGATGAAGAGCCTCTCCGTGCCAAAGATTGCTGGCCTTTTGACATTGGCGGTCATGATGATCTCCTGCATCGACGGTTCCAAGCAGGGTTTGCACAAGGAATCTCGATTTCTCATGGGAACCCTTGTGACTGTTACGCTTCCCGGAGAAAAGCAACATGCAGCACGGTCCAGTTCGGCCGTGTTGAACGAGATTGCTCGTCTTGAGGATTTGACATCATTCCACAAGCCTTCAATGCTTAACACTATAAATGATTCGTCCGGCACATCGCCCATGGAGGTTAGTGAGGAACTCCTCTCAATTGTAAAACTCAGCCTTGTCTTGGCCAATCAGACTGACGGAGCATTTGATCCGACGATAGGGGCTGTAGCCCGGCTGTGGAATTTCAGCGGGTCGGGTCAAACCCGAGTGCCCCCCGACTCTGAAGTCCAGGAGGCTCTCCCTCTCGTAGACTGGAGACTCGTTCAGATTGATGATGCTGCCGGGACTGTTTTCCTGCCCCGAAAAGGGATGGCACTGGATCTTGGGGGCATGGTGAAGGCATACGCCCTGGAGCAGGCCAAGCAAACCTTGTTGAGGTTGGGGATCCAGTCGGCTCTCGTGGATATCGGGGGTGACATTCTCGCACTCGGGGAGAAATCGGTTGGACAGAAGTGGAGGATAGGAATTCGCGATCCTCAATCCCAATCATCCATCCGGGGGATTGTGGCCCTTAAAGACAGGTTCATATTGACATCGGGAGACTATGAGAGGTACCTGGCCTCGGAGGGTGTCCATTACCATCACATACTGGATCCCCGGACCGGATATCCTGTTCAAGGAGTCCGTTCCGTTACTCTGGTGGTCGATGATTCCCTGTTGACCGCTCCGGCCGGTGTCTTCGTCATGGGATTGAAGAAAGGACTAGTGTTCATTGATCAATTTTCGGGCGTGTATGGATGGATTATAGATGCGGACGGAGAAGTGCACAGTTCCAAGGGGGCCGAGGCTGTATTGGAGGGTGTTGGTGGTCGATAAATCATTTGTTCTTGTACATGCCAGGCAGTGAAAATTGGGCGTATGACGGCACAAGAAATAACTGCAATTCAAACAATGCGTTATGGAAACCGGGGGACGTAATCAGTTCTCATACACTTTAGCAATGGAATGACTGCGCTTGTGTTGGAGAACCAAGGAGAGTTG
>JAUPKT010000469.1 GCA_030837305.1 Thermodesulfobacteriota bacterium | reverse complement strand
TGCTGGTAAGCCCCGGTCGGCTGGCCCGTGAAGGTATCGCCCTGGTGAGGTCCGTCCGAGGAGGAGGGGTAACGTTTCACTGGCCGGGTCAGTTGGTGTGCTATCCCATCCTTGCCCTGAGACCTCATGAGCGCGACGTGCGATCGTACATGTCAAAACTTGAACAAATTTGCCTGGAGAGCCTCGAGTCGTTCGGCGTCCGTGGGGAACTCAAGAAATTCACCGGCCAACACATCGGGGTCTGGGTGGGTGAACGAAAGATAGTGTCCATGGGCGTCAGAATATCCCAATGGATCACCAGCTTCGGCTTCGCCATCAACCTGCAGGGAGACTATCATCAAGCGGCCTATGTAAGGCCATGCGGACTGGAAGGCGTCCAACTTGTCACTCTCCAGGAGATTCTCGGTTATGCCCCATCGAGACACGAAGTCATTCAATCACTAAAGAGGGCGGTAAAATCGCATTTGCAACGCGAAGTCCGTAGTGTAGACTTGTCACAAACCAGGACAAATGAAATGCTGAGCCCACAACGGCATGCGTGCCGACAGCACCAAAGAATGGAAAACGCTCAATGAATCTTGAACATTTCCAAACACTTTATCAGGTGATGGATCCATCGGGAAAACTCGATGAATCAAAGGGTATCTCCGTATCTCCGGAAGAGATCGGGAAGATGTACAGACTCATGGTGTTCACCAGGCTCTGGAATACCAAGGCCTTGAGCCTGCAGAGGCAGGGCCGCATGGGGACACTGGCGTCGGTGCGCGGGCAAGAGGCCTCCAACGTGGGCATGGGACTTGCTTTGGGGCCAAACGATTGGTTCTGCCCGTCGTTCCGTGAATTCGGCGCCATGTTCACACGGGGTATTACGCCGAAAGACCTTTATTCGTACTGGGGCGGAGACGAAAGGGGAGGTATGTCACCCCAGGCAAACCATGTCCTGCCGGTGTGCATCACCGTGGGCTCCCATTTATGCCATGCAGTAGGTATTGCCTGGGCGGCAAAAATCAAAGGCGACAAAATTGCAGTCCTCTCAAGCTCCGGAGACGGCTCGACGTCACAGGGGGATTTTCACGAGAGCCTCAATTTTGCAGGTGTTTTCAAGCTCCCTGTGGTGTTTGTCATACAGAATAACCAATGGGCCATCTCGGTCCCCGTAGAGCGACAGACAGCCTCGAGAACAATCGCCCAAAAAGCCGTGGCATACGACATGGAGGGGGTTCGGGTAGACGGCAATGATGTCGTGGCCGTCTATCATGCCGTGAAAAAATGCCTGAACAAGGCCCGCGAAGAGCATGAGCCGGCGCTCATAGAGCTGGTTACCTACCGCATGGACGACCATACCACCGCGGATGATGCAAGTCGTTACCGCACCGAGGAAATGGTCGCCCCATGGCGGGACAAAGACCCCATAGATCGTGTTCGACGATACATGAACGAGAGCTGTGGCTGGAACGACGAGAAGGACGCCGCAGTGTTGGCTGAATTGAATGCGGAGGTGGAGCAAGCGGTAAGAGACTACGAAGCGGTTTCAACCCCGTCGCCCGAAGAAATCTTTGATCACATGTATGCAGACCCCCCGTGGAACCTTCTCGAGCAGAAATCAGAACTCTTGCGCACCATCGGCAGATTGGAGGGGTGAAAATGGCACGCCTGTCAATGATCGAAGCAATCAATCTCACGCTTCATGAACTTATGGCACAGGATGACCGCGTTGTTGTTCTGGGTGAAGATGTGGGAATAGACGGCGGTGTTTTCCGGGCTACTGTGGGCTTGATAGATAAATTCGGAGAGTCCAGAGTCATCGACACGCCCCTAGCCGAGAGTTGCATTGTGGGCGCGGCCATCGGGATGGCCATATATGGCATGAGACCAATTGCCGAGATCCAGTTTGAAGGATTCATGTTTAAGGCCTATGATCAGATCTACAGTCATGCGTCCCGCATGAGACATCGTTCACGTGGCCGTTTCACCGTACCCCTGGTGATCAGAGCCCCGTACGGAGCCGGTGTAAGGGCCCTTGAACACCACTCGGATGCTCCCGAGGCACTATTTACCCATATCCCCGGCCTGAAAGTCGTCATCCCGTCCAGCCCCTTGGAAGCCAAGGGCCTTCTGACATCTTCGGTGGAAGATCCTGACACGGTAATCTTTCTCGAACCCAAACGGCTCTATCGTCTCTCCAAGGAAGAGGTCCCTGAAGGACGGTACGCAATTCCCCTCGGACAGTCACGAGTTGTTGCCGAGGGTCACGATGTCACCGTCGTAACGTTCGGCGGCATGGTTTCCGTATGTGAAAACGCAGTCAACCATGTGGCAGCCGAAGGCGTTTCAGTCGAACTTATAGATTTACGAACTGTTTGGCCCTTTGACGCGAATGCCATTGTTTCGTCCGTGGAAAAGACCGGCCGCCTGGTCATCGTTCATGAAGCCCCGAGGTCATTCGGTGTCGGGGCCGAGATCGCAGCGATAGCGGGAGAAAAGTGTCTTCTGTCCCTGCAGTCTCCTATTCGAAGAGTGACCGGATACGACGTCATTCCTCCTCTCTCGAAACTGGAAGATTACAACTACCCCAACATCGAGAAAGTGGTGCGGGCTATTCACGAAACCATGCAATTCTAACACGCCGTAGAGGGAGGCGGTTTCATGAGGTTTGTTTTTAGATTACCGGATGTCGGAGAGGGTATCGTCCAGGCCGAAATCATTGAATACCTCGTCAAAGTTGGTGACACGGTCCGAGAGGATCAACCAGTAGTCCGGGTCGAGACCGACAAGGCAGTTGTTGAACTCCCTTCTCCGGTCACGGGAAGAGTGTTAGAAATCCCCTTGGAGGTCGGCGGTACGGCAAGAGTCGGCGATGCCTTGTTGATCATCGAGACGGAATCTGTGCCGTCCGTGGAACGGCCTCGTGAAGAGCCCAGCACGGAGCGTTTCCGGCCACCCTTGTCCGAAGCCTCACCGGCAGCAGGCCCAGATAAAGAGCAGACTCCAGTTTCCTCTCCACACGCCGCTTCACGGCTTCTTGCTACTCCCCATACCCGAAAACTGGCCAGGGAACTCGGCGTCGATATCACGAAAGTTACGGGAACAGGTCCTCACGCAAGAATAACTGATGACGATGTAAAGAACGCGGCGGCGGCTCCACCCGTGCCGGCCCCCAAAGCTCCCTCGGCAGCGGCAATACAGGCCCCGGCAACCGCGGGATTCGACTTTGAGAAATATGGACCTACCAGAAGAGTTCCCCTCAAAGGGGTCAGGAAGCGGATTGCCGAAGTGATGGCACGGTCGGTGTCCACGATACCCCACGTTACCCACTTCGACGAAGCTGACGTAACAGATCTGTTCCATGTCATCGAGAAACAAAAGGCCCTTGCGGAAAGCCGGAATGTCAAAGTCACCGTCTTGTCCTTTCTGGTGAAGGCATCTGTGGCAGCCCTCCAGGCCTTTCCCATAGTCAATTCCTCTCTGGATGAAGAAACCGGTGAGCTTGTCTTCAAAGAGTACTACAACATCGGTATAGCCGCAGACACTGAAGCAGGCCTCATGGTGCCGGTTGTAAAGGATGTCGATAAGAAGACGATACTTCAGATTGCCTCGGAATTGGAGGAACTCAGTCGCAAGGCCAGGGATAGAAGCATAGACCTGGAGGACATCCGGGGCGGTACATTTTCCATCAGCAATGTCGGATCCGTTGGTGGTAAATATGCTACGCCGATCATCCTGCACCCCCAGGTTGCCATCCTCTGCTCACTGAGGGCTTTCCGGAAACCCATCGTGAGAAACGAACAGATAGTTATCCGCACGATCATGCCCCTGACACTGTCTTTTGATCACCGAGTCCTTGACGGAGCTGAAGGGGCACGTTTCATGAACCACATCGTTGAACTGCTTGAAGATCCTTTCCGCATGCTTGTGGAGACTGTGTAACCATGAGGAGTTTGATTCATGGTAGTGGGTGATTTTCCAGAGGGTGCCCAGGTCGTAGTCATAGGAGGCGGACCCGGAGGATACGTCTGTGCGATAAGGGCAGCCCAGCTTGGGATGGATGTAACCCTGGTGGAAAGAGACCTCATCGGAGGAGTGTGTCTCAACTGGGGGTGCATACCCTCAAAGGCATTGGCCCATGTGTCGGATCTGAAGAGAAAGATCGAGCGTGCCGAATCGCTGGGTATTTCCGTCAGTGATGTTCGTGTGGACATGAGTCGCGTTATCTCTTGGAAAGACGGGATCGTTGACAAACTCCGTAATGGGGTCTCTGTCCTGCTGGAAAAGAACCGAGTGAGAGTTGTAAAGGGGAACGCCCGTTTCACAGGGACCAAATCTTTGGTGGTGGAAGGTGGGGAAGGCTGGAAGCGTTTTGAATTTGAACATGCGGTATTAGCCACGGGCTCATCCCCCATCCAGTTACCGGGTATGCCCTTCGACGGCCGCTTCATCATTGACTCTTCAACCGCCCTGGGACTCAGGTCAATCCCCGAGCGCATGGTGATCGTGGGAGCGGGCGCGGTCGGGCTGGAGATCGGGACATATTTTGCCAAGTTTGGGACAAAAGTGAGCATTTTGGATGCGTCGGACGTGCTGTTGCCCTCGCTGGATCCTCAAATCGGAAAAACCATGGAAGAAAGCGTCCGGACTCTTGGTATTGATCTCCTGCTGGGTTCAAGGGTTTTGGGCATAGAGCCCCGAGGTAGTCTGGTTCATGTTGATTCTGCCGTGGAAGGGAAAGAACAGAGTTTCATTGCGAACACTGTTTTGGTGGCCATTGGTAGGAGGCCTAATACTGTCGGCCTTGGGTTGGAAAAGATAGGTCTGAACCCGAATCCCAGGGGCTTTGTCAGCGTCAATGAGCGCATGGAGACCGCAGTGAAAGGAATATACGCAATCGGCGACATTGTTGAAGGTCACATGCTTGCCCACAGAGCCTCCTTCCAGGGCAAGGTGGCCGCTGAGGTCATTGCAGGCCTGCCGTCAGCCTATGAAGGAGTGGAGGTACCGTCCGTCATCTTCAGCGATCCGGAAATAGCGGTGGTTGGACTCACCGAAGAAGAGGCTCAAGCCCAGGGGATGTCCGTCAAGGTCGGGGTCTTTCCATTCCGTGCCCTCGGGAGGGCCTTGAC
>JAUPKT010000468.1 GCA_030837305.1 Thermodesulfobacteriota bacterium | reverse complement strand
TCGTGTCTACTTGTACCGATCAGGCTTGCAAGATGTGTTCCGGAAAAAGGGAAGGAAAGCAGATCTTTGAAAAAAAACCAATTTAATCCGGGATTATTGTCGAGACTCCTTCGACGCCCCGGCTATGTGACTGAGGTCAGTACTCGTAAGGCAGAAAAAGTTTTCGGTGCTCGTCCAAAGCGAACCGATCGGTCATGCCCGCAATGTAGTCGCAGACAATCCGCTCCTGAGTATCTCCTGCTTCCTTGATGCGTTTCTGAACACCGGGAGGCAACTGTGAAGGTCTATCAACGTATTCCTGGAATAAATCGCGTAACAACCGGTATGCCTTATACTGCATGCGCAGGATCTTGTGATGCGTATAAAACCGTGTATGGAGAAATCCGTTCAAATCTTTCTTCCAGCCTTTCATGCGGGGCGAGAAATCCACCACTGGGGAGGCCGCTTGGGCAAGGTCCTCCGGGCTCTTGAATCCCTCTCTCTGCAATCCCTGCTCTGTTTCCCCCACAAGATCCCGAATGAACGTGTCGATAAGCGCCCTGATACACTGGTATCTCATGGTGTCCCGGTCCAGGGCCGGGTAGCGCTCGGTAATCAATCTCGTGACTTCTCTCCACAAGCTCAGGTCCGACACCTCAGAATCATCAAAGAAACCCGAACGCAAACCGTCTTCAATGTCGTGACAATTATAGGCGATTTCATCTGCCCGATTCACGATCTGTGCTTCAATGGACGGCTGAGGATCTTTCACGAAGTCCTCAGCGGAATCGGTGGACGGATTGTCATACACTGTCGAATGCCTGATAATGCCACTACGAGTCTCGAATGTAAGATTTAAACCTGGAAACTCAGGATAGCGGGCCTCCAGAATGTCCACGACCCGAAGGGACTGGTAATTGTGCTCAAATCCACCATATCTATCCATCAAATCATGGAGGGCATGCTCCCCTGCGTGGCCGAACGGCGTGTGCCCGAGATCGTGCGCTAGAGCTATGGCATGCGTCAAATCCTCATTCGCTCCCAAATACTGCGCTATGCTCCGGGCAATCTGTGCAGCCTCAAGAGTGTGCGTCAAACGGGTACGATAATGGTCCCCCTCATAATACGCAAAAACCTGAGTCTTATATTCCAGGCGGCGAAATGCCTTTGAATGAATGATCCGGTCACGATCCCTTTGAAAAGCTGTCCGAAAAGGACACTCCTCCTCAGAATAAACTCGTCCCCTCGATTTTTCCGATACAAGGGCGTAGGGAGCCAAGAAAGCCCTTTCTCTCTCTTCCTGAACAGCTCTCTTTAGAATCACCGGCTACCCCTCTCTCTGTTACAACCCCTACCGACCTGAAGCCGGCTCCTGAATGGTAACGCCCCGAAAGAACGAGTTGCCTGTGGGACCGGGAAGAATCAAATTCACAAGGAGCGCAAAGGAACATATTACCGCCAGAGACACAACCGCCCATTTTATCCACCCGGATCCGGACAAGTTCTTTCTTTTCCCCAACTCGTTACCGCTGTTTGTCATTATTCGCGATTTCTGAAAAGCCTCCTGAGGGCTCTCCAACTCAAGCACAGTTCTGTCCCGTTGCGGAACACCGGTCTCGGTCAAATCCTCACCTTTCGACGAAACATCATTTTCTTGCCTCAAGAAGCCTGATTTCTCCTGAGAATCCCTCACATAAGATCCATGGCCGCTGATGATCTTCCCCTGGCGGCCACAATGGGGACAGACAACTTTCTCAGGGGATTGTTTTCCGACCGTCGGCTCTTCCAATCGAAGAAGGCCGCCACACGATTGACATTCGAACACCATAATCCAATATCCCTCGTTTCCGGCCGCCCAAAAGATTGTGCCCCGCGGTGATCTGCCATATCGAGACCGCCTCAAGGACGAGCCATAACCACTGCCACATGCATGGACACCAAACGAGTCAAGTCTTATGAATAAGGCTCTTTATTTCACCGTCATTGGGAAAACGGCCTAATTTTTTCTTTGAAAACAAGAGTTTTCCTTCGTATTCGATTTCAAAAACCCCTCCACTGGACTGGATAAGCTCAGACTGGATGCCAAGTTCACGTTCGAGTTCATCTGCCAAACCGGCAGCTCTCGGCCTGTAGTTTCACGCACCGCAGTAAGTAATCTTGCACGTTTTCATCCTCCAAAGAACCTCCTGTTATTCTCTTAGGACCTTCGTGTTTCCGATTATATGCCGGGGACACAGGCTGTGCAAGACCACCCTGCAACAGAAATCCGAATCCTTGATAAGTAGAAATGATTTCCCCGACAGTTTCATGTTATGAAAAATATGGCCATCTGATGCCGCCATGCAGCAGAGTCTTGACACGCACCTCAAAAGACGATATGAGTCAAAAAAGGATTTTATATAGATATCATAAAATGAAAAACTCAATTAAAATATTGCTAATAGGCTTTTTAGCTCAATTTATAACGGCTTTTTGTGTAACCTACTCACCGGAAGACTTGGCCGTCGCCGCTCAGAAGCCCGCCAACAAAGTGGAAACAGATCACTCTTTCCCTCTTAATTACCTCTACAAATCAGCAAGTGACGCGGCTCGCAAACAACAGGCCGCATTCCCCGATTCTTACATAGATCCAACTCTGAACCAGTGGCTTAGTCTCGTCCTTCCCAATACCGTTCGGAGAGGCCTGGACTTTGGCGCCGGGTACGACCGTTGGGAAGGCCTCCCTACCCTGCGATTCGAATACTTTCTGCCTGTGAAAGGATGGACTGACAAAAGCATTTTCGTTGCCCCGAGACTGAATCTTACGAGATCCGACGAAAGCTTTTCACTGAGCGCCGGCATGAGGCATCTCATCACGTCTGATGCCCTGGTAGGGTTTTATGCATTTCATGATTGGACACGATCTCGACGCCTGAAGGGGGACTTCCTCCGTCAAGCGGGCATGGGATTGGAGCTGTCTTGGTTGCCAGGATACCACTCGGACCTGTCTTTCCGAATCAATACGTATTTCCCCGTGAATGAGCGTCGCAGCCTTTCCCAG
>JAUPKT010000467.1 GCA_030837305.1 Thermodesulfobacteriota bacterium | reverse complement strand
TGGCAAAAGTGTTCCCAAAGGTGTCCCTCCAGAGCCCCCACTGTTATATAACGATTATCCATTGTACGATATGCCCTATAGTAAGGAACGGGAGGACGATGAACCGAACCTTTTCCATCGGTTAACAGCGAGCCGTTCCCCAAGGCTGACAAAGGCAAAGCCAGAAAAGACACCAGACCATCGCACATGGATGTATCGATGAATTGGCCCTTGCCTGTTGCTTGGCGGGAAACCAACGCGAGGAGAATGCCTATGGCTGCATACAAGCTGCCGGTCAGCCCTGCCAAAGGAACACCGGGTTTAACCGGGGTGCCGCTCGACTCTCGGAAAAGGTCCAGGATCCCCGCATATGCAACACAGTTCAAGTCATGAACGGCCTTTCCTGACAAAGGCCCAGTCTGCCCATAGCCCGACAAAGAGCAATATATGATTTTTGGATTGATTTGTTGGACAGCGCCGTAGTCGACGCCTAGGTCGCAGACCACCCCGGGCCGAAACGCCTCCAACACGACGTCGGAGTTGGCTGCCAATGACATAAAGATCTCACGACCTGCTTCTTCCCGCAAATTCAGGGCAAGATGTCGCTTATTTCTTCGCACCATGGGCACGCTGCCGATAACAGAACGCTCTCTGAAACGGGGAGCTTCAACAACAATCACAGACGCTCCGTGGTCTGCTAGGATCGTACTGCAGAATGGCCCAGGAAGAAGGCGGCTCAAATCTAATACACGAATCCCATTTAAAGCACCCATTGCCACTCCGAGGCAAGACTCATGAGCATGCCTGTATTGGTCTAATCTATCCGGATTAGCAACAGCTTGACCGACTCTTACGTCCGGTAGTATTCCCGCCTCCATCGCATTGATCTGACTCGTCCAGGCAGCAACAGTCGGGTCCGGATCTACCAAGCATGCTGTTAATTACGGCAGCGGCACAGCCAACCCCTTTCTTAACTTCAACGGCGTCAGAAGGGCAATTCAAGGCACAAGCACCGCATTCAATGCAGTGATCTCGGTTTCCTACCCTGACTTTCTCTCCATCTTCATGGAACACACCCCGAGGGCATACTGTGAGACACACGCCGCATCCAATGCATTTCTCGTCTGCAAATCGTAAAGTTACTACGTCTCTTAAATAAATCAGTTCAGCCATTGATGCCTTCTTTCATGAGAACCACACTGACCACATCCAGAAACCAACTCCCAACGATGCGAGAACAATTTCAAGCGGGACACCCCAACGCATCTCTTTTCTTACTCCCGAAAGAGACGTGAATGTTGATGCCCCGGTGAAATTCATTGCCAGAAATGACGATACTCCAAGAATCATAAAGAAAAGTCCGACGGAGGCCATGATCCCCATGAGGGGAATGCCGAGGAGTGCGAGGGACAGCAAGAACGCCGCCCCTGTCACAGCTCCCGCCACTAATCCCTTGGTGGTAAAGGAGCGCCCAGGAACCCAAGGCAGCAACAGGGGGGTCACCGCTCCTCCCGAGGCGATGCCGATGAACAGAGCCAGGACTGCAAAAAGGCCATGACTCAACATGTTTGACAAACAGCCATCTTGGCCCGCCAAACAAGCAAACAGAAGAAAAGCAGGCACTATGAACACGCCCCTCTTGGACGCTTCTACCAACTCGATGGGAATGAGGACCATCCGCTCAGTTATGCCGAAGGTCTTTCTCCTCATGTCCGGCGTTGCTTTCAATCCCAGCTCGAAAAAACGAGGAATGTCGGCAGAATCTATAGGTCCAAAAATCGCCCGAAACCCGGTGAGAGATCTTATCTCTCGTGCACAGACGCCGGAGGCTGCCAATTGTGGGATAATGATTCTCCGATGCGAGACGATGGTTTCAAGATTGCAGGACTTAATACGGTATGCGAGTTCCGTTGTAGAGAACGTGCCTTTTCCCGCAGCACACCATACATTAATCCCGTCGGTGTCCAAAACCAAGACCCAAACGTTTTTTTTCGAGAGGTGAGATCTGAGGATGTCAAAGGTCAGCTTATAATTGGCCGTGGCTAATACTTCCGAACTCTCGTCAGGATCCCCAAGTGCGTACAAACCCGGAGGAACCCTGTATTCCATCCTTCCGATACCAAACCGGACCCTGATCATACCGAAGACGTCCTCGCGTAAGAGTACATCGCGAACGCACGGAATTTTACCGGCGCTTGTAAGCTTCCAACCAATTATAAACTGTTGAGGATCGTCTCTTGGTTCCACTTCTTCCCCATCTGGTCCTTCGGGTTCCGCCTCTTATTCAAATCTCATTGCCGTGATCGTGCCAACAAGATCAGAATCTCTCTCAATATCTTCGCAGCCATGATGGAACTTGCCTCTGAAGGGTCTAGACGAGGATTCAATTCCACTACATCCGCGCCAAGAACATCATGTCGTTGTAACTTGCGGAGAAGCCGTTCAAAGTCAGCGTAAAACCATCCTCCGCTTTCGGGATTACCCGTGGCCGGCATACAGGCCGGATCAAAGACATCCAAATCCAATGTGAGATAAACAGGTCGCCCACCGATTCTTCGGTCCAGGACAGCATCTGAGAGAGCCTCCCATTGGAGAAGAGTCCCATGATCCCTCATCCAGAGCCATTCTTCTCTTGTGCCAGATCGAATCCCCATTTGTATGAGACGATCGGAACCAACTACCTCCGCTATCCTCCTGATCACCGTGGCATGGTTCACTCCGGTCCCATCGTAATGCTGTCTGAGATCCGTGTGTGCATCGAGGTGCAAAACGACAAATCCAGGCTTTTGTGACTCAAGGGCTCTCACTATCGGGAGCGTTATGGTGTGTTCTCCTCCCATGCACAATGGAAGACCACCCTTTGCAAGCCCATCACAGACCGCTTCTTCGATGAGTGCCAAGCCATCTTCCATTCGAAGACCCACGAAGCTGAGGTCCCCCACATCTCCGAAAGAGAGATCTTCCAAATCTCTCCAAAAGAAAGGGGAGAAGGTTTCCAGAGAATAAGAAGATGCGCGGATGGCTGACGGCGCATCATCACATCCATGACGATACGTCGTGGTGAGATCGAGGGGACACCCTATGAGAACAGGACTGCCTGGAATGATCCTCCTGAATTTCGATCCTATGAAATGATCGTTCATGGTCCCAAAGACTCCCATAGCCCTCGATAAATGAGATTAGATCTACCCCGCCAACATCTTCCGGACAAATTGCGGTAAGGCAAAAGCAGAGAAGTGTATCTCAGGATTGTAATAGTTGAGATTCGTAGACAGATGGGGCGGCAAAGTCCGAGTTTTCTGGTGAGCGGGATCGAACGCTTCCGAACAAAGGGTGAAGGACCACAGGGCACCAGGATAGGAGGGGATTGTGGCTAGGAACGGCTTGGCGTGATCTCTGCCGAAGGTTCCATCCAAACCTTTCACCGCCTTTACAAAGACGTCTCTCATGAACAGTGGACTCTCCGTCTGAAATACAGCGGCTCCCCCTCGGCGCAGACTTTCTTTCACCGCAAGGTAAAACGGCTCTTGAAACAGGACCTCTCCCGGCCCCACGGGATCGGTGGAATCAACAAGAACCACATCAAACTCACCTTTGAACTGTTGAATAAACCTTGCACCGTCTTCGTTCACGAACGTGACTCGTGGGTCGTTTAACCCTGATGAAACATGCGGAAAGAATTCTCGGCAGACCTCGACGACCATGGGATCTATTTCGCACAGAGTGCAGGACTCCACGTCAGGATACTTCACAACTTCCGTCACAGCGCCCCCGTCTCCGCCGCCTATGACAAGGACCTTCTTTGCATTCCCAACAGTTGCCATGGCTGGATGAACGAGCATTTCGTGGTATATGAAACTGTCAGCCTCGGTGACCATGAAACAGCCATCTAGGATGAGCACCCGTCCCAGTGCAGGCGTTTCATACACCTCAATATTCTGAAAATGGCTTTTCGACTCATACAACTTCTTGGAAAACAAAAAAGAAAATGCCGTCGTCCCACCAAAGATCTCTGAAAACCACTGATCCGATTTTATGGACATAATACCACCGCCGCAAACACAGCACCGACGGTCGCAACCGTAATCGACGCTGATGTGCTCTTTATTTCGCGTATCTTTCGGTTCCTTATTTTTTCCATTCCCTCTAACACCATGTCTCGCGCCGTCTGCTCCCACACCTCAGGCGTTCCAACTCCTGAACATTCCATGATGAGACCTGCCTCCCCTCGGTCCAGGGGGATACCCACGGCTACAGCAGCACTAATTGTTTCGCCTACTGTACAGGACGCATGCTCTGCATAGGCGAGGGGAACGAACGAACCACTCGCCGGCTGATAAGGTAGCGTCTCAATTATTCCCGGGGGCAGGATGCTACTGAGCTTGATGAGATTTGTATCTCCAATACCGGCCTTCAACAATGCAGCGTCAAACGCATTGAGTTTTGTCGAAGCTTCGCCGGTTCCTGATGTCAGAAAAAAACGCTTGGGGGTAAAGTCAAACATCACTCAATCTCCTGCAAGTTGCCTATGGAATGATTTCTTACGTCGCCACCACCGGTGTTGATGTCATGGTGTCCGTGGGGCATGAATGTCCGTATGAAGGTCCAACGAGTGAACTTTCCGCCATCGTTGGCAACTCGAGAGTCAACGACGAGTCCTCCAGTACACAAACATTCTCATTTAACACGGGGGACAAAAAAAAGGAATAAGTGATTAATCCTGTTCTGTTGGTTTTGGGGCGCGAGAGAGGACGTCTTGTTTGATTTCGTCAATCTCTTCCCGAATAGATTCTCGGCTGTTATGAATAAAGATTTCGCTCTTGCTGATTCGGTCCTGTAACACCTGAATCCTGGGCAGCATGAAAAAGATGACGTATCCGGCCAAGGCAACAATTAAAGCAAGATTTGCCAATCCTAATATCCAGATTTTTGCGTCTGTGCCAAGCGCACCTTTGACTGTCTGACTTTTGGCGTCTCCCGCCTGTCTCGCGGGCAAAGAAGCGGCCTCCAAATTCTCAGGGGCTCTCTGTCCCGTTCCAGATAATTTCTGTTGTGGCTGAGCGCCGGTGAAATCAGACTTACCGCCTACCTCGAGCGGAGCTGATACGAGGTCAGACGAAACTCTGATAGGTACTTTCAAGGTGTCCTTGACTGAAGTACCCTGATACACCCTCACGATTACATCTTTGCCGTTAACTTGAGTCAATTGAACCGGATCCGGCTCTGGAATCATGACCACAAATACCCCCGAGTCTGGACTTATGGTAAATTTCTTCCAGGAATCTCGAGGAACCTTTGTCTGTTCAGGTTTCTTGATGACTTGATAGTAGAGGAGCCCTTTTTCGGGAAGTTCAATCCCCACGACCTGGGGTATCCCCGATCTGTTGTCGATGTTAAGGATTTCTCCCTTCTTGAAGTTGCTTTCGTTAAAGACAATGTTCTGCTTGTCCAGGTTGAGAGAAACGTCTCTTCCCTGGCCCAACTGAACCGGCCGATCTCGTTCCAAAACAGATTCAGGCGACACAAGGAGTTGGTCGTCTATTCGGATTTCAAAAAGGTCGGAGAGGGATTTGCCCGAAAAAAGATTCTTGTTGGACTTGTCGAGAATACGCAACTCCACTGATTTCCCCATGGCGTCTTCAAATCTACGCGTCGTCGGGTCGTATCGCGGACCTGCAAACTGGACCTCTTTGCCGGCCTTACCGGCAATATTGACCCATTCCATGTTGAGCATGCCGACATTGCGCACGAGTGCTGCGTTCTTGGGGTTCAGTACTATGGCGAAAGAAGAAAATCTATCCTGGGGATTGACTTTCTTTATGACCACCTCTTTATTGCCTATGGTAATGTTGAGCCGCGGCTGAAAATTTCCGGACGTGTCTTTTATGCCGTATATCTCAGCAAACACGTGGTCTTGGGCTACGAGAAGGACAACCGGTAAGGCCACAAGCGCAACGAGGAGACGTTTTATGCCGTCAAAGCTCAGTCGTTCAAGAAAGTTCATGGTCCGTGACCGGTTGCAGCGCGTGCCCGGAAAGCGCAACCTTTTCTAAAGGATAGCTCATCTTATCAGGGAAATTGTGGAAAATCAATGAATACTTTACGTTCTTGTCCGTTGCTTGACCGGTCATGCTCCGACGTGCCGGACAGGAAAAACTTTGCTTGACCTCACGTCCGGTCTTTGCCGACGAATGAGGATGACACACAAAGGAGTCGACAGGGCAATATGCTGGAACCGCAAAGAAAAATCTCTCACAAATCCCAAGATATTCCTCCCTTCCTGGTCATGGATGTTCTTGAAAGAGCCGTGGAAATGGAAAGGGAAGGGCGGGACATCATCCATCTTGAGGTGGGTGAACCAGACTTCGACACACCGCCCAATATCGTGCAAGCCGGTATCGAGGCGCTCCGCACCGGCAGAACCCACTACACTCCAAGCGTGGGCATATATGAACTAAGGGAAGCTGTTGCGGCGCATTACGAGAATATATATGGCGTCAGCATAGACCCAAACTGCGTCATCATTACCTCCGGTTGTTCACCGGCAATCCTGTTGGCCCTCGCGGCACTCCTGGATGGTAGTAGCCAGGTCATACTCTCCGACCCGCACTATGCTTGTTATCCCAACTTTGTACGTTTTCTTGGAGGTGCTCCAACCTTTGTAAGGACAAGCGCCGAGAACGGTTTTCAACTCGAAACCGATCTAGTCAAACGAGCCCTAACGACCAACACAAGGGCGGTTCTTATCAATTCACCATCAAATCCCACGGGCACTCTGCTTGATCCAGACCGTATGCAACAACTGGCAGGCTTGGGAGTGCCTATTATATCTGACGAAATCTACCATGGGCTGGTTTACGAAGGGAAAGAGCATTCAGTGTTGGAGTTTACCAACAATTGTTTCGTGATAAATGGATTCTCAAAACTGTACGCCATGACCGGCTGGCGGCTCGGTTACGTGATTTGTCCTCCTGAATTCGTCCGACCCATCCAAAAAATGGTGCAGAATTTCTTTATCAGTCCGGCAGACTTTGTTCAGTGGGCTGGGCTTGAGGCACTTACCAATTCGTCCCAAGCCACAGATATTATGAAGCATACCTTTGACGAAAGAAGGCGCTTCATGCTTCGAAGACTTCGAGAAATCGGGTTTCGCGTCGAAGTGGATCCAACTGCTGCCTTCTACATCCTTGCCGATGCCAGGCAGTTTTCAGAGGACTCATATACATTTGCTTTCGAAATACTCGAAGAAACTGGTGTCGGGGTCGCTCCCGGTATTGATTTCGGTGAAAGCGCCGAGGGTTTTATCCGCTTTTCGTACACAAATTCCCTTGAGAAAATAAGTCGTGCCCTCGAGAGAATAGATCTCTACCTCAGGCAACGATTCGGATCCTCAAGATAAGGATCACCATAGTAAGTGAAAGGCCTCTCGACCTTGCTTTGCGGTGAAATCAAGCCATGAGAAATTCTCGTATAGTGGCCTCGGCAGATGAAATCACAGGGGAAATCGTCACGTTCTCAGGAAAAAAAGCTTACTATGTTGCGAACGTCTTGAGGTTGAAACCAGGCAACCTGCTGCACGTTGTGCACGCGGGAACGGAATTGCTTGCCGAGATTCAGACAATAGATCCCGGCCGTGTGACAGCCAGGGTGATCCGAGTCTTAACTGCCGAGGATCAAGATGCCACGGAAATCATCTTGGCCTTCTCGTGCGTGAGGCCCGGCCCTATGGAACAAATACTCAGGCATGGAACCGAACTCGGGGTATC
>JAUPKT010000056.1 GCA_030837305.1 Thermodesulfobacteriota bacterium | reverse complement strand
GCGAGACTCCTCGACTCAAGGTCATCCTGAGAAACCCAGTGCTGAATTGTCTCCAGATATTTCGCCTTGCCGAGTCCAATATTGACGGAACGCAATACGTGGCCAAGTTCAAGGAAACTCGTCTCCTCATTATCCCGTTGTCCAACCCCGAGCAAACCCTCCTCTATCATGTGGACGAGTCTCGCCTGTGGATATCCTTCCCGCATCCATGCAATCCAACCCCTCAGAGCCCTGGCGGGCCTTGAATAGGCCGCAGGAAGACCTTCAGCGAATGTCGCCGGGAGTTCTTGTGTATCGAATGAGGGCTCAGGCAAGAACTTGAGCATGGTTTCGTATATGAGGGGCACATAGGTTTCTGTGTCCGTATGAATTATTTCTACCTGATCGAAAGGAATCTCGTCACGGAGACAGCGACGCAGGATTTCTCTCACTTCATTGATCTCCCCAAGTGCGGAAAAGAAATCGATTTCACCATAGGGTCCATCTTCCCGATTACAGAGTATGGAGCGGGCGATGAGTTCTTCCTCCGTTTCCTGCGTGAACGAAAAGGCTTCTTCAACATGTTCGGCCAAGATTCGAATGACCCAATCAGAGGGGAATTCATCGATAAGTCGTTTCTCCAATGGTGCAAAATCCAGCCCGTCAGTAAGGATCAAGAAGGGTCCTTGGGAGGAGAAAAGCTCCGAGCTGTCATGAAGAAATTGTGCTGCAAGTTCAAGCACATCTGCGTAGTCCACGAATCTGTCTTCCCTGAGGGACTTGACGTACTCCCGAAAAACGCCTGAGAAGTCTTCGTATTTTGTCTCGCTGTTGAAGTGTTCAGGTCGAAGTTGGTCGGGATCGATACCGGCTAAACGAAGAGTGGAGATACTGGATGCCACTGAGCTTGAGAGTGCAATGCCAAGACGGAGCTTTGAAAAATAACCCTTGAAACTGCTTTGCAGTCTCCCCAAGGTCTTATCCACAAGAAAGACGCCTCTCTTTGCATTCAAGAACGAAAGGTCATGTGACTCTAACCATGAATCAGCCAGCTTCATGGCCATGCCCGCTACGGTATGAACACGGCAATTTATTGCCGGAGTCCCGGCCATAGTGATACTATCGAGCCATTGCCGGCCCACTCTCAGAGAAGGCGCAAGCAACCATTTCTCGTCGACCAAGACACGTTGAAAGACTTCCTGGAGCCTTCGACAATGCTCGTTCAGCCTTAGATGACCATCTCCCATCAAACGCTCTGCTCCTCAAGAGATATCCGCCGCACCATATTCAAAGAAGGCAGTCCAAGAATAACAAAGCTGCCAAGAATACAAGAACATGGACTAGTGCTAAGAGTCGGCCAATCGCGAGGCTCGCACCAACGTACAGTATGGTAAGGATTTACAGGTTCTTGACTCAGGGCGCAACAACCATCAATATTACGTTGATTATCTCGTGTCGGTGAATTGGGGCACGGGGAAACCGATGTGGTTGAAGTCGTTGACGATCAAGTTGCACAAGATGACACATCTCTTTCTTCGAAAAGGATTAATCTTACGGGAGCCAGAGTATTGACGTTAAAGATCTCGCCGGCAAAATGTCTTGTGCAGTCCCTCCTCTTGTCGTTGGTCTACGCTTTGGTCACGGCATCTTCAGGCATGTGCGCTGAATCGCGTTCCCCTTTCGGAACCCACCACGATTCAACCAAATTCCCGTTGCTGCCCCCACTGCCTTCGGGCCCCTCGATTCCATTGCCTCCATCCCCAGAGGATGACAAAGAACAGAAAGCAATTCTTTTACACCCGGACATCCGAAGAATTCAGGAAGGAACAGGTGAATACTCCGGCATGGTTTTTATTCCTGGTGGACGTTTCAGCATGGGCAGTCCAAACGGAGAAGGCCGTGTTGATGAACAACCTTCGCGCGAAATTACAGTGAAAGATTTTTATATTGCCAAACACGAGACAACTTGCCATCAATACTGCGAATTTCTCAATAGACAGGGACTCAATGCCAAAGATGGAAGCCCCCGTGTACGATTGGATGATCCCAATTGCCCCATATATCGTAGTGCCAAGAGTTTTAGACCAAAGCCGGGCTATGAAGAAAAACCCATGGTATGTGTTTCTTGGTACGGCGCCCAGGATTTCGCAACGTGGGCGGGTGGCCGCTTGCCGACTTCGGCGGAATGGGAAAAAGCGGCATTTCTCACCAACCTTCACAAAATGCCGGACAATCTGGCAATGACGGTCGAAATCGATTCAGTGGGGGTCGCCGATGCATTTCCAGGCATACGAGGAGTAACCGGTTTTAGCGGCAATGTTTGGGAATGGTGTTCGGATTGGTACTCGAGGAACCGCGAATTGGAAGCGGTTTCCGATAATCCGGAAGGGGCGGCTGCAGGAAACGAAAAGGTGATCAGGGGCGGATCCTGGGCCTCAACCGATGCTTCGAGACGTGCACAGAATCTCCATAAGGCAGAACCCCGAGGATATTACCGAACAGTGGGATTCCGCATCGTCAAGGACTAGTCTTATCAGTGGGAGAAACTAACAAGATCAAATCTTTTCCTGACTTGGTTAGGAAAGAGGGCTTGGCGCTACTCGTGTCCACCGCCCTATTGCTCGCCTGCGCGGCTATGTTCGATGCGCCCCTCCAGGCGCCCGCGGACCTCTCCGGCATACCGTCCGCTGACGTGAAAGCTCCATGGATATTCGTCGGAGTTCAGTTCCTCCTCAAATTTTCCCATCCTCTTGTGGCCGGGGTCATGATTCCGTTAACAGGTCTCATGGTATGCGCTCTCATGCCCTTTCTCGGACTCCGAGCAACCTCGCGCGCTCTCCTCTTTTTCACCGTCTTGGTCACGAGTACGTTCCTAACGGTTTTGGGATATGTCCGGTAAGAGTCAGACCAGAATACCGGGACTGGTTCTCCTCATTTCTCTGTTGGTGATACTGGGATCATTCCTCTTGGTGAACAAACGGGAACGTATGCCCGAGTGGAAGTCATACCAGGAAAAGGGTGTTCAATTAACACTTCAGCGCCTGGAAAAAGCTGTTCTTCAGGCATCATCCGACGAGAATAAACTGCAACTGGCGACCGAAATAGAGACCTTGCGTTCCCGAAAATCCACCGTTATTGAAACGAAACCATTTGGAGGGAAACTTCCCACGGAACGATGCCTTACTTGTCACTTCGGGATTGAAGATCTTTCACCATCGCATCCGAATGCAGTTTTTGGATGCGTGGTATGCCACGGAGGCAATGGTCTGGACCTCACAGTCAAAGGGGCACACGCGGGAGTGCGAGGGGGGAGAAATCCGGCACGATTGGATCTGGCAGGAGCAAGTTGCGGCACGAATAATTCTGAGGTAACGGGGTGCCACTCCCTGCGGGAACATCCGATCTTGAACAGGGTTGAAAACGTTCCTCGTTCCCTCATGGCCACCAATGCAGGCATTATAAGTATTCTCCGTTTTCAATGGGGTATCGATGACAAGAGCCGTTTGCGTTTCGGCATGCGAAACGTGACGGACGGGAAGTTAGCCCTCGAGGCCATCCCACCTGAAGTTAACCATGACGGACAATTTGACCTTGCAACAAGTCATTTCAGAAAGTTCTGCGCCGCCTGTCATCTTTGGGCTCCACAAGACCGAACCGACCTGGATCGTCTTGCCGGTTGTCCCGCATGCCATGCTCCGTATAACGAAGCCGGTACATACGGAGGCGGGGATCCCACAGTAGACAGGAATTCTCCCGGGCACGCTGCAACCCACACCGTTACCACCCAAATTTCTGACAAGACATGCAGGAACTGTCACAACAGAAGCGGTCGAATAGGTCTCAATTATCACGGGCACATGGAGAGTGAGCAATATGGAACGCCCTTCGTCAGGGGAGGATTGAATGATGAGTCACTGACGGACGGGAGATTCCTCCTGAATCTTGTGCCGGACATTCATCATGAGAAAGGTATGGGATGTATCGACTGCCACACAGCCCAAGATACCATGGGCGATGGCTCGATCCATGGATTTATGAAAGACCAAATTGAAATAAGGTGCGAGGATTGCCATGGAGGATATCTTTCGCCCCCGACAACCATGAACGTCAACCCAGGCGATGCCTTGGTCCAGGCGCTTGCGCGGAGCATGCCTTACAAGAAATTGCGCGATGGAGACGTTATACTGTGCACATCTAAAGGCAGACCACTCCCACAAGTCCGAAAGACCCACCAAGGCTTGCGCCTCACAGGAAAACTCACCGGAAAAGATCACCTAGTCAAGGTTATTACCGGGGATGCAAAGGGACACAAAATCAAAGGCCATGAACGGTTGGAATGCGACACCTGCCATAGTGCCTGGAGCCCGCAATGTTATGGATGCCATCAGGCCATAGACCTCGGAGCCCAAGGCCTTGACCACGTCTCTGAGAAACATACGCCCGGAAGATGGGTCGAGGGTCGCAACTATTTTCGTTTTGAGAGAAACATCTACGGTATCAATTCTAGGGGGAGGGTGGGAATCATGGTGCCGGGTTGCCAGGTCTGGAACACCGTCATCGACACGAAGGGCGAAGTAATAGGACCGTACGACTCGAAGATCCTACGACTCAAGAATAACCTTTCATCAATAGCCATGGGATCTACTCATCCCCATACGAGTCGAACTGAAGTACCGCGTTGTATCGACTGTCACTTTGATGCAAAAGCACTGGGACTGGGGGACGGGAACCTTTTCCTTTCATCCGGCGACATGACGCTGGAGGTCGAGACCCTATACGATTCCAAGAAGTCCGGGCTCCAGATACGGTTTCCTCTGGAGGCTCTCACCGATGGGAAAGGATCTACCCTGCAAAGTACTTCCCACGAGGCATCTCGGGCATTTAACCCCGAAGAATTACGGAGAATAGTTGCAATCACTCCGTGCTTGGCTTGTCACGATCGATATGATGACCCTGTCTGGGGAAAACCGGGACCGTATCACGAAACCGAGGCGTGCAGAAAGGCGCTTTCCAGAATCGAATGGAGTGAATGACAACAGGAACCTGTCCATTGAATCAAGACCGAGTGGCTCATACGTCTCCACAAATCATGTACAAGGCAAAGGGCACTCGCGGAAAAGCCCTCTCTCAGAAAAATGAATTCATGGAAGCCGCAAGGAACATGATGAACCCAAATGCGGCTATGCCCAGGCCCGAAATCCGATTTAAAAAAGTGAGTTTTCCCCT
>JAUPKT010000466.1 GCA_030837305.1 Thermodesulfobacteriota bacterium | reverse complement strand
TCAAGCCTGACTTTGATTTGTTCAAGGGATGTGCCGCGTGCCGATGTCTCTAAAACCAGAGTTGGTATTTCGTCTTCTTCCAGCCCTTTTAGGAAATCCGGGGTGTCGAAGCCTGCGGCCTCGCAGAATTTGGGATTAAGGAATATGACCCCTTGAGCACCACTCTTTTTCACCCGGCCAACAAAGTCTTGGACCATGGCTTCAGGATCGCTGTGATAGCCTGGATAAGGCACTAGACGCAAGAACCTTTCAACAAGTGCGTCCAGAGGGTCTCCTTCCATGGAGACGTCCTGGGCCACCATTCTATATCCCGTCACTATTTCATCCTGGGTAAGGACCAATCCCAATGTGTTGAACAAATCGAGTATCGTTGGAGGATCCCAGACCTTGCCCCGCACATATACAGGTATTCGGGAAGCCACACTCCCTGTCTCCAGAGAGTCCCAAGGCAGCCTCGACATCAAATCCACATGCTCCTGCCTAGGCCACAAGAGTGACGATTGAAAGAGACTCATGACACGGGATTGCGTCCAAACGGAGGGGTTGTCCTGTTGTCTTTGATACGCTCGTCGAAGCATCTTGCGGCTGGTGTTGTAGAGAGCAATGCTTTCCAGGACGTCTTCGGCCCCTACGTTTTTTTCCGTGAGGCTTTTCATGGAGTCGAACAGACGACCGTATTCGCTCCGCAGATACGCTCCAGCAGCGGGATAATCTATTCGCTTGGGTACTCTGAGGAATTCGTTGTGCATATTCGGGAAGCATTGCTGCCAGATGTGGAACAAGTTCCTTGTTGTGTCACATACGTATGGGATGATCATACCGTCGAGAAACTCAAGGTTTGAGCGAAGACCATGTTCAAGGGCTCCCATGGCATGACTGCATGTGTACCCGGGAATATGTGCCTGTGCATGACTGATCTGAACACCTGCTCCCCAGACTGCCACGGGCAAAGCTCCGGCTGCATGGATAATCTCTTCCGGAACGTCGGGGAGCAAATGCCCTACGACCTTGCCGCCAGTTTGTTGCTTCCAGGTAATGGCCCTTTCCCACGGTCTTTCCGCACTGATTGTCTCAAAGGGCTGCCACACAATGTCTTCCGTCATGTATCTCTCCGAAGAAAACTTTTCCTGAATTACGTATTGGCCAGTGTGCCGCCATCGACGTATATCGTCTGGCCGGTAATGAAATTCGCCCCCTGGGAACAGAGAAACAGGACGGCCCCCACCATGTCCTTGGGTTCGGCAAGTCTTCCTCGGGGAATTCGTGAAACAATCATTTGGTCTATTTCAGGTACAGCCCAAATGGGTTGGCTGAATTCGGTCTTGGTCATACCAGGGCCGACGGCATTGACCAGTACGTTCATGGGAGCCCACTCGGTTGCCATGCACATCGTAAGCATTTTCAGAGCGGCCTTGCTGGCGTGATACACCCCCATCATTGGGCCGCCTCGAACAGCACCCACCGTGGTGATGTTCACTATGCGCCCTCCGCCCTGCCCCATCATGATCTTGGCGCATGAGCGGCTGAGAAGGAAAACAGCCTTCACATTGGTGTTGAAGATCTTGTCGAATCCATCTTCCCGCAGGTCCATTAATGGGCGAAAAAAACTTCTGGCCGCATTGTTAATGAGTATATCGATTCGTCCATAGGCATCCCGCGCGGTGTCAACCAGTGCTTGAATCTGATCACTTTGAGTCACGTCGGTGATCTTTGCCAGGGCCTCGCCACCCTTTGACCGAATCTCCTCTGCCACGGCTTCAATTTCGCCCGCTGTCCTTGCAGCGATGATCACCTTCGCACGGGCTTGGGCCAACCCCAATGCTATGGCCCGGCCTATTCCCTTGCCGCCGCCTGTTACAATCGCGACCTTTTCTGAGAGATCAGGTACATCGAGCATATTTTCGTTCCCTTCGTTACTCAAAGTTGTTCTCAGTGGATGGACCGTCCAGAGATTTATAATTGGTAGTGTACCATTGAGGCAAGGGAAATAATAGATTTCGCAGCAGGCCGTGCCCTTTGAAGCAATTTCAAAGGGATGTCTGGAAATCAGCTTACAAGAAGAAAAAATTCTGCAAAAAGATTGTCCTGTTGACTTAAGTCAAAGCTAAAGGACAAACAAATGGGCATTCTCTACTTAGAGAGACCGAATGAGGAGGGCAGATCACCATGAAGTGTCCCGGACAAGACCCACGTTATTGGAAATTCGACGCAATCTTTGAGGCCGAGTGCCCGAAATGTGGCAACCAGGTAGAGTTCTTCAAAGATGAAACCCGGCGGACCTGCAAGAAATGCGGAAGCAAGGTGCTCAACCCCAAGATGGATTTTGGATGCGCTGCGCACTGTAAATTTGCCGAACATTGTTTTGGCGACCTGCCCCCTGAACTGATCAAACAGAAGCAGGATCTTTTTAAGGATCGAGTGGCCGTGGAGATGAAGCTCTACTTCAAGAGTGATTTTCGAAGAATCGGGCATGCAGCCAAGGTGGCACGGTACGCTGCAAAGATCCTTGAGGGAGAAAAGGGAGATCCGGCTGTGACCCTCACTGCTGCCTATCTCCATGACATCGGCATCAAGGAGGCGGAGAGAAAGTACCAATCAAATGTTGCCCGGTATCAGCATAGCGAAGGACCTCCCGTGGCCCGTGAAATCCTGACCAGGCTCGATGCAGCCGAGAGTCTTGTGGATGAGGTGTGCGAGATCATAGGTCATCATCACCATCCTCGTCCGGAAGAGACCAGCAACTTCAAGATCGTTTATGACGCGGACCTCTTAACAAATCTGGAAGAGCGGAAAACCAAGGGGGCCGTCACATCGGACATGTTGAAAAAACACGTTGAAAAAAGATTTCTGACTGAATCCGGCAAGGAACTGGCTCGATCCATCCTGCTCAAGGAGAATGGCTCTCCGGGTTATGTTCACACTTGAGACAAGAAACCATTACAGAGAAAAGGAGAGAACCGATGAAAGTAACAAGAAAAATCATAGAGATAGACAAAGATCTGTGTGACGGATGCGGGAATTGCATCATCTCCTGTGCAGAGGGAGCGCTGGAATTGATAGACGGCAAAGCGGAACTCGTCTCGGAAGTGTATTGCGATGGCTTAGGCGCTTGCTTGGGCGAATGCCCAACCGGTGCCCTCCAAATAGTCGAAAGGGAGGCTGACGACTTTGACGAGGCGGCAGTGGAGGCCCACCTGGAGACCCGTCATCATGCTGAAGAACCCACTCCCGACGTACTGCCGTGCGGATGTCCTTCGACGAGACTTCAGACGTTTGCTCAATCTGATCCATGCGGTTGTGCCAATGTGCCCACGTCATACGACTCCGCACAATCGCGATTGACTCATTGGCCGGTTCAGTTGAGACTTGTGCCGCCCACAGCCTCGTTCCTGAAGAACGCAGATCTCCTGATCGCTGCAGACTGTACGTCATTTGCCTACGCATCCTTTCATGAGGATTTCTTGAAGGGGAGAACCCTATTGGTGGGGTGCCCAAAATTTGACGATGCACGGGCTTACGTGGAAAAGTTGAGCGAGATTTTTTCCAAGGCTGATGTGAAAAGCATAACCGTAGTTGTCATGGAGGTTCCTTGTTGCCACGGCTTGCCCGTGATTATTCGTGAGGCTATGCGTATCGCCGGGAAGACGATTCCTTTTGAATTGGTGGTGCTGAGTGTCCGTGGGGAAGTACTACAGAGGGAGGCCATGGTAGCCTGATATTCACCCGCCGGTCGCAAGAGTGACCAGCTTCAGTTCGTCGCCATCCTGGAGCTGGTCATCGAGACTTGCCTTTCCCCCGTTTATGAATCCCACCATTTTGAGCTTGTCAGGAATGCGGAGGAGTTCGATGACCCCCTTGGGGGTAGTGCCGACATCAACTCGAATCTCCTCGTCCCGGGCAAATTTTCGCAACAATCCTATGGGACGGACATGAATAAAAATCGTTGGTGAAGATGGGTTATCTTGAGGCAATGGGGATGTCCCTCGTTCTTAATGTTGCATAGCCTTGACGTAAGAGCATCGGATAAGGTCTATTGTAGTATCTTAGGTTGAGTTGTGGTAGCGACCCGGACAAGCGGCTTGCCGTTTACCCCCCTCCATACGTCGCCAAGCAAACAGGAACGCTTCATGACCAATGAGCTGATCTCGACAGACAAACCAACAGAACCTGCGCGTATCAGGGCCGCCTTCGCGGATCATAAATATTTGCTCCCAGATCATGCGGGTACTGTTCTCTTCCTTGCCGGCGAACTCAACAAGCCTGTGCTTGTTGAAGGCCCGGCAGGTGTGGGCAAAACAGATCTGGCACGGGTGCTTGCGGCGGTCTTGGGCCGAAGACTAATCCGACTGCAATGCTACGAAGGGCTGGACGAGGCAAAAGCCCTCTATGAGTGGCAATACGGGAAACAACTCCTATACAGCCAGATCCTCAGGGACAAAGTCTCAGAGTTGACTGCCGGTGAGATCAGCCTGTCGGACGCAGTGAAACGGGTCTTCTCTTTTCAGGACGCTTTTTTCTCCGAGCATTTTCTCCAGCCGCGACCACTTCTGGAGGCAATCACATCGCCGGATCCAGTGGTCTTGCTTGTGGACGAGGTGGACAAGTCAGACCGGGAATTCGAAGCATTTCTCTTGGAACTGCTGTCGGATTTCACGGTCAGCATACCGGAGATTG
>JAUPKT010000055.1 GCA_030837305.1 Thermodesulfobacteriota bacterium | reverse complement strand
GTTGCTATTTGTTTCCATACGAAGACCATCGAATTCTTCGCCGGGATACTACTGAGTCTTCCGCCCGGTAAACGTGAGGAAAAAGATGAAGCACCTATTGGTGGTAGATGACGAGAAGCACATCTGCCAACTCTACAAGAGTGAGCTAGAGGACGACGGATACTCAGTGAGTATCGCACACTCCGGAAAAGAAGCTTTGGAAGAAGTTGAGCGGAACCCCCCGGATCTCATCGTGCTCGACATACAAATGCCGGGCATGGATGGTATCGAAACCCTGGAAACGCTTCTGGGGCGGGATAAGGGCATACCCGTTATACTCAGTACCGCCTACAGCCATTACAAAGAGGATTTTACTACCTGGGGCGCCGATGCATACGTGGTAAAATCCTCAGACATGTCCAGTCTTAAGTCGGAGATCAGGAGACTACTAAGCAGGTGAGTATTGGTGATGCCATGAAAAACACATTATGTATCTTGATGGCTGGCGGGAAAGGAGAGAGACTCTACCCTCTGACCAAGGCCCGAGCAAAACCATCGGTAAGATTCGGGGGCATATATAGGATTGTTGATTTCACTCTCTCCAACTGCCTCAACTCCAATATACGGAACATTTATGTGCTCACTCAATACAGGTCACTCTCGTTGGACAGACATATTCGGTTGGGATGGAGTATTTTCAATCACGAACTCGGTGAATTCATCGAATGCGTACCCCCTCAGCAACGGCATGTCGACAGGTGGTATAGGGGAACCGCAGATAGCATCTACCAGAATATCTACATCTTACAGCGGGAAAGGCCCCAGCGTGTTCTCATACTGAGTGGAGATCACGTCTATAAGATGAACTACAATCAAATGCTGCAATTTCACATGGAAAAGAAAGCTGAACTGACCGTGGCCGGAGTCGAAGTCCCCATTGCCCAAGCCACCGCGTTCGGTGTCATCGGTAGTGACTCTGAATATCGCATCACGACATGGGAAGAAAAACCGAAAGTGCCGAAACCTGTACCAGGGAAATCAGATTTGGCTTTTGTCTCCATGGGGGTTTATATATTTGACACGGATGCCTTGGTAAGAAATGTGATAGCCGACGCCAAAGACAAGAATTCGTCACACGATTTCGGCAAAGATGTGGTGCCGAGAATGATTCATTCAAACCGCGTCTTTGTACACAATTTTAAGGAAGCCAATAATGCGGAAGGCCGATACTGGAGAGATATCGGAACTCTGGACGCCTATTGGGAAGCTAACATGGACCTGTGTTCTCCACAGCCCCAGTGCAACTTATACGACGAAAAATGGCCGATTCGTACCTACCAAGAACAGGTTCCCCCTGCCAGGATCGTTTTGGAATCCGACGAAGTAGAAAACCGCGCGGAAGCCGGAGCAGTCCAAGACTCCATCGTCAGTGGAGGATGCATTATATCAGGGAGCACCGTCAAGAAATCGGTTCTGTCGCCCCACGTGAAAGTCGGTCTCGGTAGTGTAGTAGAAAGTTCCGTTCTTCTAGACGGGGTCCAGATAGGGGAAGGAGCACGAGTTCGCAAAGCCATCATAGACCACGATGTATACATTCCCAACGGTTTTGCAGTTGGTTATGATCACCAAGAGGATGCAAGCCGCTTCACTGTTTCCCCGAACGGCGTGGTTGTCGTTCCACGTGGCATGGCACTGACATCATAGCTAATCCTCAATGTAAAGTTCATGCGAGCTACAGGAATATGGTTTCTCTGAGAGGAGTGTACACCATGCAATTTGTTCACTTACAAGGAAAAAAAATCGCCTATGCCGTTGAACCGCTATCGTACAATCCTCGATCGCTCTCCCTTGTCTTTATCCACGGGAGTGGCGGCGATAGCGAGCACTGGAGAGGCCAACTAACTGGACTGTCCGCAACGGCAACAGTATTGGCAATTGAACTGCCGGGTCATGGAATGTCGGACGGACCAGGCGAGAATACAGTCTCAGCATACGCCCGAAACGTCTGTGACTTCGTGGAGAAGCTGGAGCTGACGAAAGTCTTGCTCATTGGGTGTTCATTGGGCAGTGCCATCACCCAATGGATAGCCCTTTCAGGGAAACCTTGGCTCGCCGGAATCGGACTGGTGGGCGCGGGCGCACGGCTCAGAGTTCATCAGTCATTCTTGGAAGGCCTCAAGAAGGATGATGCCCGTGAAGCCTTGTCTCTGTTGGCAGACTTCTGTTTGTCTCCGTCGACCGGAGATCCACTCAGATTTTCTCTCAATGACAAATTTGGCAAGACTGATCCCGGGATTGTCTATGGTGACCTGGCCGCGTGCAATGACTTTGACGTCACGAATAGGCTGGGAGAGATAACTGTACCGACCTGGATACTTGTCGGGAGAGACGACAGGTTAACTCCGCCCAAGTATGCGGAGTTTCTTCACAAAGGGATCCCACACTCGGTCATGGAAATTGTGGATGACGCAGGCCACCTTGTTTCGATGGAGGCACCGGACATCTTCAACGAGCGATTGAAATCTTTTATCAAGACCAAGTTTTAGGACAGGAATTCTGAGATCCTAGGAGTCACTACACGGCGTTTCTTAATTGCTGGTAATCTCTCGCAACAAATCAATGTCATCAAGCATCATGCCGGCTCCCTGAGCAACCGTCGAAAGCGGATCGTCGGGAATAATCACGGGCACGCCTATTTCTCTTCGGACCCTCACGTCTATGTTTTTCAAGAGTGCACCGCCCCCTGTGAGTACAATCCCCGTATCAATGATATCTGCTGCCAGCTCAGGTGGACATTGTTCCAGGGCGGATTTAATACTGTCAACAATCGTATTCACAGATTCCATGATAGCTAGAGTAATTTCGTTCGAATTCAATGTGATGGTCTTTGGAATCCCGTCCATCAAATCTCTTCCCTTGACATCGACCTCAGAGATCTCGTCGTCGAGATAGGCCCGTCCCACAAGCATTTTGATCTGCTCCGCAGTGGCCAGACCTATGAGCATGCTATAGTTCTTCCGAACAAAATTGAGGATGTCTGCATCAAGTTTGTCTCCAGCCACTTTTATAGAATTGCTGTACACCACGCCGGTCAGGGAAATAATAGCCAGCTCCGTTGTGCCGCCGCCTATGTCGACAATCATGTTGCTCATGGGCTCCGTTACAGGCAAACCAGCTCCCATGGCGGCAGCCATAGCCTCGTCGACGATGAAGACCTCATGAGCCCCCGCACTCAGTGTTGCATCCCTCACGGCCCTCCGTTCAACCGGCGTTACACCGGACGGCACTGATATGATGACCCTCGGGCGAACAAACGTCTTTCTCTTGTGGATTTTGTGAATAAAATGTCTGAGCATGAGGCCGGCCATCTCGAAATTCGCAATCACTCCCTCCCTCAGGGGCCGAAAAACCTCTATGGACTCAGGTACCCGACCCAACATCTTCTTCGCATCTTCTCCAATCCATACTTCGGAACTCCGTCTCCCCTTCTTGCGGATGGCCACTACGGAAGGCTCGTTCAATGCTATGCCTTTGCCTCTCACAAAAACAAGGGTGTTTGCTGTGCCCAAGTCTATTGCTATATCTTTGGATATTCGAGAGGCCAAAAGATTAAGAATCATGGGGTCCTAACATAACCAAAAAGTCCGGCCGTCAGACTACGTCACACGAAGAATTTGAAGATTCAGAAATCGACCACACCGAGCAAATGCTCCCGCTAAATCTTGACGTCTATTATGGAGTTTCTTCTTAACTCGTCTATCCATTCTTTCATCCGAGTTTGTATCTTATCGTGTCTCACAATCGCTGCAACCTTGTTGCGCACTTTTTCATAGTCTTTTGTATCTTCAGGAGAAAGTATCCCAATCGAACGGGACGTTTCCCCTCCGGGTTTGGACGATTGGACATCTGGAGGATTCCCACGAGGACCTTCGGTTTCTTGAATTTGCTGTTCCTGTCTCTTGGTTTGCCCCTTGTCACGGGCATCAAGAGCTTGTTGCCACCTCTTCTCAAGCTCCTTACGTGTCTTCTCAGGTATGGGTACACGTTTCGTCTGCCTGCCTTTGGCTTCATCCAGATAAAACAGGACCACGGCTTCCTTTCTCTTAATGGGAGGGGTCATGTCACCCGGCTTCATCCTCTGTACCATCTTCTGCAGACCGGGAACCATTTCCTTGTAATCCATGAGACCAAGATCACCTCCATTCTTGGCCCAAGGATCCTGGGAGTATTTCTTGGCTAATTTGCCAAAATCGCTTCCCGCTGCCGTTTCTTCAAAAATACGTTTGGCGGTGTCCATGATCTTCTGGGCGTCCTTGGGCTTGGCGTCCGACGGTATCTTGAGCGTTATCTGTCTCAGTCGAATCTTCCCGCCTTGATAAATTTCTTCATGAGTGGGAATGTTCGGTTTGACGGGTTCGTCTTGTTGCTTCGTGGGCATCAACGATTCCAGGAGCTTCGTGTATTCGCGCTCTATGTCGTTTCGATGGTCACGAAAATATTTCTGAGCATCCTCTTCGCTGAGCGGGACCTTGCGCGTAACCTCATTTTCGATGAGTCTTGTCAGCCTGAATTGACGGGTCATAATTTTCTTGTAGTCCTGGTAACTCAAATTATTAGCTGCCAAGAACAAGACGAATTGGTCCTGGGTAAGGTTGTTGCGTTTGCGAATCGAATCTATCGAGGCCTCCACCGCTTTTTCGTCCAGATTGACGCCCTTCTTCGTCGCCTCTTGCTCCAACAATTTGATGACAATGAGTTCGTCGAGGATCTCCTTTTCCGTTGGCCATTTACCAGGCGGAACGATGCCTAAGGGCAAATTAAAAATGTTGCGCATGAACGGCTGTTTGTGCTTGGCTATATCGGACTCAAGGATAACGTCGTTGTTTACTACGGCCACCACCTTGTCTGAATAGACTGCCGCTCCCCATGTATCCACGGCTTGGAGGGAGCAACCCAAAACAACAATACTCACGAAGAGAACCATTCTTGTCTTCAGACTTCCTAGGCCTATTTCGAATACTTTGTCACCTTCGATCTCAAACAATACCAAAACTCCCGCTTGTATATTCCGAATCTCACGTTGCATCGTTTCAGGCAATTAAACCTAATGCAATGCCCAAACGAATATGCTCCATCTCGCCCATTTTTCATACGGATACCGAATGGTTGTCCTATGAATAAACACGTTGCTGCTCCGCCTGCCGGCTGCTCAACAGTGCGGGTTTAGTTCACATGGTGCCGATATCCAAATTTCCCTCGGTCCTCCGTGAGAACGGTTTCTCTAGTCCGGCGCATCGATGATAAATCAGAGGTCAGCAAACCTTCGCTCATCAATCTTAACAAACTCCGACATTTTTCTATACGGTAATCGTCAGTTCCCCCTTCCAAAGTGTATGCGAGCCGATCACCGCCGATTAACTTGGCATTACCATTTGTCGTGACCCATTCTACCATGCGTAAAGGATCAATGGGCGTGGCAGACTCAATGGTAAACACCAGATCTCTCCCGTTGTAGTCCACCCGAGACACGCGCAATCGACACATAAGCGTTCGGATTCTCATTATCTCCAACAAACGGACCAATTCCGAAGGAGGCTTTCCGTAGAGATCAACTATCTCTTCCTCAATATCATCTATCTCGGATGCCTCCACTGCCTTGGAGAGTCTCTTGTAGAGATTCATTCTCTGTTGTGGATCCGGGACGTATTTCTCCGGAACTTGAGCATCTACTTTAAGATGTATTTCGGGGTCAATCCTGGGGCTGCTTGGCTCACCTTTGATTTCCTTCACGGCTTCTTCCAAAAGTTCGAGGTACATCTCGTACCCCACTTGAGCCACGTGACCGGACTGGGATGTGCCAAGTATGTTACCGGCTCCCCGAATTTCCATGTCACGCATGGCAACGCGAAAACCCTGGCCCAGGTTTGCGTGCTCCTGCAGTACGCCAAGACGCTTAATAGCGTCGGGGGTCATTGAGGTCTCGGGTGGGGTGAGCAGATATGCATAGGCGCGAGTATTCGAGCGCCCGACTCTGCCCCTCAACTGATAGAGGTCTGCCAAACCAAACGTATCTGCTCGCTCCACGATAATTGTGTTCACCTGAGGAATATCCAAGCCCGATTCGACGATACTCGTACAAACCAGGACGTTACACTTTCCCAAGACAAAGTCCACCATAACCTTTTCCAAATCCTTGTTGGCCATTTGTCCATGGGCTACCCCCACCAATGCACTGGGAACCAGGGATTTCACGAGCGACGCCCTACGATAAATTGACTGCACACGGTTGTGCAAGTAAAACACCTGTCCTCCCCTGTTCAATTCACGCTCTATTGCCTCTCTGATGACTTCGTCGGACTGACGCATAACATGGGTACGTATGGACTTTCGATTCGTGGGAGGAGTCTCAATCAGGGACAAATCTCTTATCCCTGTGAGAGAAAGGTTCAGTGTTCGGGGGATCGGAGTTGCCGTCAAAGTGAGAACGTCGACCTGCGACTTGTATCTCTTGATCTTTTCCTTATGCGCGACGCCAAAACGATGTTCTTCATCAATCACAAGAAGGCCGAGGTCTTTGAACAAGACACGTTCCCCGAGCAGTTTGTGGGTCGCAACCACGAGATCGACTCGTCCTGTCTCTAATCCAGCCAGTATGTGCTTTTGGGCCTTGGAAGTATTGAACCGAGACAAGACCTCCACCCGAATGGGGTAACTCGAAAACCTGCGCCTAAAGGTTTCATAGTGCTGTTGCGCGAGGACCGTCGTCGGAACGAGAACGGCGACCTGCTTACCGTCCATAATAGCACGAAATGCAGCGCGCAAGGCCACCTCGGTCTTGCCGTAACCCACATCTCCGCATACCAGACGATCCATAGGAAGATCAGAGTCCATCGCCTCCATAACGTCCTGAATTGCCCTTGCTTGATCAGGAGTCTCTTCGAACTCGAAAGAGGCTTCAAAAGCGTCGTAGTCCTCATCGCATGCAGAATAAGGTTTGCGCTGAGCGATTTGTCTCTTAGCAAAAATGGCCAAAAGTTCCGACGCCATTTCCTTGATGGACTTCTTGACCTTGGCCTTTGTTTTTTCCCATCCGCGGCCCCCAAGTCTATCGATCACCGGAGGACCTTCTGATGCTGAAATGTATTTCTGTATGACGTGCAGTCTGTCGAGAGGCTGATAAAGGAGATCTCCTCCCGAATACTCGATGACCATTACCTCGCCTTCTATGCCGTCAAACTCCTTGCGTGCCAATCCCCTGAAAAACCCTATCCCATAATCCTCGTGAACAACTGCGTCTCCTTCGGATAAGTCAGTCAGCGATGTCAGGTACGCACCACCCAGCTTTTTGCGCTGCGGGGCACGAAGGCGTTTGCCAAAAATCTCCTCCTCGGTCAAGATCACCAGACCTGAGTCTTCCAATCGAAAACCCGACGAGAGTTCGCCAACGTGCAATCGGATCCCGGGCAGAAAATCCAAATTCAGCGTGCGCGAGTCGAAGCCGTTTCCCCAAAATTCAAAGTTAATTCTATAAGGTTCGAGAAGATTCATGAGTCGGTTGGCCTGACCAAGAGTGTGGCTCACTATCAATGTTTCTATCCCCTGATCTCTCCAACTTTTCAGCTTTTGGCACAAACTTTTCATGCCGGCATCGTAGCTCTTCGCCTGTTCGATATCTCGCCGTACATTCGCATTCGTCGAACAAGAGACTCTCATTGAGTCCGTGCCCTCGCCTTGAACGTGTAAATCTCCAATCATAACCCGTGGAAATGCTTTGATCGTTGCCAGTAGCTCCCTGCGCGATACATACGATTCCTCTACGCCGGGTAACGGAAGCCCTTCTTTGAGCGCAACCTCTCTTCCACGAAAGATCTGTTCCTCTAAGTCTTCCAATGCCATCTCAAGGGATTCCATACCCGGGAGAACTATTGTGGTGGATTGCCCCAAGTAATCGAAGAGGCTTTCCAACTGAGGGAGAAAATACGGAATCATGTGGTCCGACCCAGGAAATCTCACTCCTCGCCGGCATTCATCGAGTACTCTCTGGCGTAGTCTTCTCTCCACGCCGCTGTCGTCACACACCGTCATAAGACGCTGTATTCCCAGTTCTCGCTCCTCTTCATCTGCCATAAATGGATGAACTGGCCCAAAAACTATGTGCGAAAGCTCTCTCTCGGACCTCTGTGTAGATGGATCAAAAACCCTAATTGATTCTATGTGATCTCCGACTTGTTCAACTCTCACTGGAAGTTGATACTGAGGGGTAAAGATGTCGACAATGAATCCTCTCACGGAGAAGTCACCCACGTCTTCGACCAAAGGCGATCGAGTATAACCGGAGAGAACTAGGCGTCTCATAAGGCTGTCGCGTGGTACTTCGTCCCCCACAGCCAATGAAATGCTCGAACGACGCACGACCTCCCTTGAGGGAATCTTTCGAATTGCTGCCTCCAGCCCCACCGAGAGAACCGAGGGCCTGAGGCCCTCTGACATGCGAAAAAGAGCGTTAAGTCTCGACGTCCACACCTCATGTTCATTCCCGGATCTCGAATACGGTAAGCGCTCTGACGATGGGTATATGATGACAGGATCATCGCAAGGGTTGCCTTGATTCTCTTGCTGACTCAAAAAAAAACGAACATCTGACGCAAATGATGACGCAACCTCGGGATCTGAGTGCAAGACCAACATGGGGCCCGCTCCTTGCCGAACAGCCAGTGCGGTTAAGAACGCAAGACTCGAACCGTGGAGACCGGCAACACAGGCCGATCCCGACGGCCGGACAAATTGACGAACCACATCCCGAATAGATGTCGGCAAATTGTCCTTATCCATATTCATACACATCAAACTCGCCAATCAGACATTACTCACAGATCCCTAAGCTACCACACGATGATATCCAATAAAAGCAGGTCCCTCCATTGACTTACGATGTTCTATCGGCTATCCATGAAGCTGCTTTGATTTGATAACCAATGAACCCAAAACCAATGAGGTATGAACTTGGCAGAAAAGAAGATCTCCCGCAAAGAACTCTTGAACGAACCGGACGAATTTCTTACTTTGTCGGGGAAAACAATACAATACGTGAGGAGCCATCCACGGCAGGCGACTACTGCAGTCGCTGTAGTAGTCCTCGTACTCATTATCGGCTCAGGCGTGCATTACTATAACAACTATCGGGAGAATAAGAGTCACGAACTGTTACAAAGGGCTATGTACGCTTACGAAGCGGTTACCCGGTCAGACCCCGGAACCATACCGGCACAGTTGGACCAAATTCAGGCCGACTTCGATCACGTAGCGTCCCAATATCCTTCATTGTCCGCAGGCCAACAAGCGCTCCTTTACTCTGGACACGTCCTGTTTCGGAAGAAAGAATATGCGGCCGCCCTAGAGAAATACAAGCGGATGCAATCGACGCAATTGGCCGGTGAGGGCCTGTCTTCCCTGATGCTTTATCACATTGGGAAAACCTACCTCGCAATGAATCAGTACGAACAAGCGGTTGTCATCTTTGATCAATTGGCCAAGGACTCCAATTCTCCCTACCAACGAGAGGCATACGGAGCCATTGCGAGAATGTACGAGATGATGAACAGGAAGAAAGAAGCCGTCCAAGCCTACCGTCAATACCTGAAGATTTTCCCCGAAGCTCCTGATGCGGCTTTTGTGAAGTCCAGGATTTCCGACCTATCGCCGCAGAGTGCCGAGGAGTCCTCCTCGTCCTCAACAGACTCGTTTCTGCATCTTTCCACAAGGTATTGAGGGGCATCCATGTTGAGCGATGCGGATTCATGAGCAAGTAGGCCCCCGCGCCTCAAAGCCCCAAGATTGTCCGCAGAGGGGGGCTGATCTTATTCCGAATGTGCTCGAAGCCTGGGATATTCGCATCGGTTACCCAATCACCCGTATAATAACCTCCATTTCGTGAACCCAAACGTCGAAAGATCCCCCGTCAAGGTCGATTGCGTAGTGGCCCCTATTTTCTTGGACGGAAGGGCTGAACGCGCCGGCATCTAGAAGCTCGTCGAGAATTCTTCGCACGTCTGCAAAAGTAAGGTCCTGAAGAAAAGTAATGGTGAATATCTGGTTTTCATGCAAAAATGGAATACTATCCATGGTAACTACCTAAGAAAAAACGACTTCCCTGCTACAATTTAGTCAAACCATTTTCTGCTGCCATGCTAGAACAATAATTGCTAAATGAAACCACTGCAACACACCGACAACAGAAAAACCGTAACATCCGCACGAGATCCTAGTCCGAAATCATAGCCTGAGTTCTGTGAAAAATATAATGTCTTCAAAAAAAAATTGACCCTGAAAAGAGTGGCGAACAGAGAATGGCCGGCGACGAAAGATTATTAAAAACATGTGTTATTAATAGGATAGGAGGATGGCGGGTTCACGGAAAGATTGCCGGAAATTAAAGAGCCCCATAGAAAGCCTTTCCAAGATTGGTTTTCTTTCTTGACAGCTACAATGATCATCTGTAAGAGTCATGGCGGGGGGCTCATGTAATCACTCGTGTTCCCAAATGGGATTGGGGAAAGGAGGCGTAGAAATGACAAAGGCCGACTTAGTGGCACGTATAGCCGAGGAAACGGCTATTCCAAAGAAATCGGCGGCGTTGGCTCTGGATGCGCTTGTGAAGGTCATCCATGAGGTATTGAAAAGCGGAGACAAGATTCGGATAAGCGATCTGGGTACATTCAGCGTTGTGAAGCGGAAAGCGCGAAAGGGTGTGAATCCCAGGACGGGCAAGCCGATCAAGATTCCGGCAACGTCTGCCCCGAAGTTCTCTGCAGCCAAAGCTCTGAAGGATTCTGTGAAGAAGGATTCTGGGAAGAAGTAAGACTGCCCAGAATTAAAAACGATCTCGTTCGTGATTCGCCTTACCAGTCATTGCGGACGTATGTCGATACTTTACTTGGGGATCAGAGAGGACTGAGTGCGCTAGCAATGTCCTCTCTGACACACAAGAAAAGGCTTGTGGGCAGTTATGTCAAGAAGCTTGCAGTCGTTCTGTTGCTGCTCATTCTTGCATCTTGTTCAGCCTTGACCGAAGGCCGTTACGTCCCCCGAGAAGGGAAATCCAGCCCTTTCCAACCTCAATCCAGAGACATCTACGAACCCCCACGGGAACCGCAATTTCGATAACACCTTCACGGGTTCACGCGCTCTATGAATGGGTCTTTGAATTCACACCACAACCGCGAGAATACGCGATTTCAGGATTCTTCGTAGCATCGACTCGTAACAAGTGAGAAAGTCGACTTCACCGTGTTGCGTTGCCTGCACATTGCCCTGAGGTCTCACGCCGCAACCAATTGTGACTTAACGTAATTGTATTTTAGCTTCTTCAAAGCCGCTCTCTCTATTTGCCGTGCTCGTTCACGCGTGATTCCAAAATGTTTGCCGAGTTCCTTCAGAGTAAGCGGGGCATCACTCAGGAGACGTTGCTCTACGATGTACTTTTCACGCGAGTTTAGAGTGTTGAGAGCATTGTCCGCCCAGATTTTAAGGTCCATTTGTTCCTGTAATTCGGCAAGTGTTGTTTCCTGATCGGGCGATTCGTCGCGCAAGGTATCGGCAAATGAGTCTCTGGATGTATCGCTTATGACATCATCCAAGGAGAAGTCATGAGCCCTAAGTCGAGCCGCCATATCTATAACTTCGTCCTCAGTTACGTTTATCTTCTCTGCCAAGCGGCACACATTCTCATGATGATCATCCAGGTCCTTAAATTCAGGTAGGTCGGAAATTCTGTAGAACAGTTTGCGCTGGGCCTGTGTAGTCCCCATCTTTACAAGAGACCATGACCGAATGATGTAGTTCTGAATATAGGCCTTTATCCACCATATCGCATACGATATCAGGCGATAACCCTTGTCGGGGTCAAAACGCTCAACCGCTTTAATCAATCCTATGTTTCCCTCCTGAATGAGATCCATAAGCTTGACCCCGTAATTACGATAACCCAGAGCCACTTTAATCACAAAACGTAGGTTAGCGGTTATGAGAGTTTGGCCGGCACGTTCGTCTTCATTGTCCCTGTACTTCAGAGCCAGAGCGTTCTCTTCTTGCCGGCTCAGTATCGGATAACTCTCTATCTGAGACATATATATTCTTAGACCGTCGGTTTCGACTGCCCCGCTCATCAGTGCACCTCCATGCAACTTTCCTTTTCCCTACAGACTGTGATGCTCTAAGAAGAAAAAGGTTTCTGAGAAAAGGCAACCTCCAGACCTTTTCATACAGTTGCCGAGGTACGATGTATTTACATTTCAAGATCCAAAGACGATCCTGAATTCAAACATACTAATTCTGTTCACCCGGAACCGGATCAGGTTCGGTTTCAGCGTCCTCCTTCTTGACCTCCTCCTCGTCGTGACCGTCAGAGGACTCGTATTCTTTCATTCCCCGAGACAACTCATCGAGCCGAAGGTTGACCAAGTAATTAATGGTACCCTCCGGGTAGTCTCCGTTTTCATCCGGCTGTCCTGCAGAGATCCCAGTAAGCAACTCGATCCCCTGATCAACGTGGTCTACAGCCCAGATGTGAAACATGCCACCCTTCACGGCCTCAATAACATCCAAGTCGAGCATCAAGTCTCCGACGTTCTTCCTAGGAATCATGACTCCCTGAGATCCTGTGAGTCCCGCTGCCGTACAAACCTTGAAAAACCCTTCAATCTTGTAGTTGACCCCTCCTATGGGCTGCACTTCGCCGTGCTGATTTACACTCCCCGTTACTGCTATTGCCTGGTCGATGGGGACTCCTGAAAGTGAACTCATCAAAGCATACAATTCCGTGGACGATGCAGAATCACCATCGACTCCTGAATATGACTGCTCAAAGGTTATACTGGCAGTCAAATTGAGAGGTTTGTCTTGCGCAAAACGATCTCTCAAGAATCCGGAAAGGATCAACACGCCTTTGTCGTAAACGTGTCCCGACAGATCAGCCTCTTTCTCGATGCTGATGATTCCTGACTTCCCCATACTAGTTTTTACAGTGATTCGTGATGGACGCCCGAAAGAGAACTCAGGGAATGAATAGACGCTCAGACCATTGATCTGTCCTACTCTTTGTCCCTGGGTTTCGATCATGATGATGCCTTCTTCGATGAACTCCTGTATCTTATCCTCAATCATGTTGACCCTTTCAATTCTGTCACGGTTCGCCTGATCAACGTGTTGAGATGCTATGAAGTTGGCTCCCTCGGCTCTTGCCCTGAAATCCGATTCCCTTAGGAGGTCTGCCACACGCTCGAATTGGGCAGTGATCTTGTTCTTCCTCCCTCCCCAACGAATGGCTAATCTCGTAATTACCCGGACTCCGGACTCGTCACACGGCAGCAAGCTCTCTTCGGAACTTATTCGGGCAATAAAACCAACCAGTTTTTGCTGGTTTTCGTCCGTATTGGGCATCCTCGAGTCAAAATCAGCTTTAATCTTAAATATCTTCCGGAAATCCTCGTCATACCAGTGCAGCAAATCGTATATTTCAGGGTCCCCGATCATGATGACTCTCAGACTGATTGGTATCTTTTCCGGCTTAAGTGCGGACGAGAAAAAGAATCCGTACGGGTCGGCCTGAATATCGACTACCCCGTTCCTGAGGCTTCTTTTCAAGCCCTGCCACACCCCGGGTTCCATCAAGACATCTTGAGCATTGAGAATAAGGAAACCACCGTTCGCTTTCAGTAGGCTGCCGACTCGGATATGCCGATAGTCCGAAAACCATATACCGTGACGGTCCATGACCCTCTCGATGGTCCCAAATAAGTTTCTGAAAGTTGGCATGGTTTCAACGACCACGGGGGGGGGCCGGGTATCAGAGTTGTCAATCAATACATTAACTTCATAATCACTGAACTGGCTTGGATCCGGTGGTACTAACATGGGAGGCCCTGGAGCCTCTCCTGCCCCAGAGGAAGGTACTATACGAGGCCGGAACCGATCCAAATGGTTCACAATATCTGCTTCCAATTCATCAACATAAATCCCCACCGCCCCACTGTCGATGCCTTCACGCAGAGAATCCGTCAGGTCTTTCAGCAATGGCTCAACCCACTCACGGGATAATTTCTCGAGATCTTCCTGGATCGTCTTGTCTATGTCTCTCGCTTCCTTAAATATTTTTTCCATCTCAACGGATAGCTCTTTGTACTTTACCTTGAGCCTTTCAAGTTCCTGTGCAGAGAACTTCCCCTCGTCTACGAGTGCCTCCAACTGCTCAATTTTCATAGGATTGCCTACAATTACAGGCGCCAAGTCCGGTCTCGTATAAGGCCCTACCTGTACTTGTACCATCATGAAATTTTCTGCACTTACCTTATTCTCAAAATTCTTGAACAAGGCCTTTTGGGACCCCATGTGTTGGCTTACTATATCGTTGCGGGTTGACTGAAACTCTTCGCTCTCGAATATAGCCGGTATTTTCTTCTGTAATGACCCGATAAGATCGCTAACCCTCTGTTTGAAAATAACCCCGGTACTGGCCTTCATCTCCAGAAGCCTCGGCTGGTCCGGATTCCTAAAATTGTTCACGTAGCAGAGGTCAGGAGGAATGGAATCACCGAGATTCAATTCATCCAAGAGTTTCTTTACCGTGGCGGTTCTACCCGTTCCATGTATCCCTGCCACATAAGCGTTGTATCCTTTGCTTTTGATCAACATCCCGAGCTTCAACGCTTTTACTGCGCGCTCCTGACCAATGATCTCCTGCTGGGGTTCGATGTCTGCGGTGGTGTTTTCTATCATGCCTCGGGACGGACCAATCCAACAGAGTTCCTCCCAACCAAGTTTCAAGGTCTCCTTCAAGTCACTCATTCTTTAGCTTCCTATCTCTTTGCAAAGTTAAACAGCATACAAGAAGAGCATCAGAACTGTCTTGATGCTCAAACGGTCAAACGGAGTTACAAGAAAACTGCAACCCTGTCAACGTGTCTAAAGAGGGTTTTGAGGGCCAAAAAGTACCCGATCAACCATCTCTACCACGCAGTGAGCCACAAGTAGGTGGGTCTCTTGAATCCGAGGAGTGCAATCCCCTTCAACGCTGAGATAGTAGACACAGCATTCCTTCATGGGACTGTCCGCCGGGCCACCGAGACCAATAGTGGTCAATCCCAAGACTTGAGCAGCCCTGAGACCTCTTAGGACGTTTGCCGATCTTCCCGATGTGCTTATGCCCAGAGCCACATCCCCCTTCTTTCCAAGGGCTTTTATCTGCTTCTCGAATATGTCCTGGAAATGGAAGTCATTCCCTATTGCCGTCAAAATCGAACTGTCCGTGGTGAGGGCCAAAGCGGGGAGAGGTGGTCGATCAATCAAATAGCGGTTCACGAACTCTGCCGCTATGTGTTGAGCATCGGCTGCGGATCCTCCGTTGCCGAATGTGAGGAGCTTGTTTCCTCTCCCCATGGCCGCTGCCAGACTCTTGATGACCTTTTCCAGTGTGCCTGAATTCGCAGCCAAGAACGAATCCCGCACTTGACTGCTCGCTCTAAAAATCTCATGCAAAGCTTCGTTCACGACTGATCCTCCTTTTCTGTGCAGGGACCCCAGAAAATCCTACCCATAATTTAGCACACTTGACGATTAGTATGCATTGATAAATCATCTCAGGAAACACGCTTAGCGAATTATGACCATAGATGCTATGATGTGGATCTCCTCTTACTGTGGGAATTCAGAGCAAAGACAGATGTCCTTGATACTGCTCAGATAAGGACATTCGGGTATCAATTGGAGAAGGTATTTCACAGAGCAACCCTCATGCCTTGACAATCTTGGGCAAAAATTGTCAGTGTTCGTTCTCTTCAAGAGAGTCATGGAAGGGATGTCTCAAATGATGGGAGAGTATGCACACAGGGATGTTGACGTGACCGGAGGAGACGCACGTACGTGAGAGACCCGCAGGTTGCAGT
>JAUPKT010000465.1 GCA_030837305.1 Thermodesulfobacteriota bacterium | reverse complement strand
TTGAATGCCTTGCTCGACCCTACGGACACATGCAGCACATGTCATGCCCCGGACGTAAAAGCTTGCTTTAGACAACCTCGTAACCTGCTTTCAGAATGCGGTCTTTCACCAATGTTATGTCGAGGCTATCGTCATGGTCCAATGCGGCGGTGCCGGTTTGTAAATTTATTTCCACTTTGCTCAGGCCCGGCAGATCTTGTAACGCTTTCGAAACGGCTTGCACACAGTGTTTACAGGACATCCCCTTTATTCCGATGGTCGTCATCATAATGCACTCCTTGTTTTGAAAACGGTTTTCAAATGCTTGAGCTGTTGCAATCTTATTCCGAGGTCGGCTCGTATGGAATTGGTTTCTTCCAAACGGCGAGGATGCCGTCCTTGCCGAAAAAGAGCTGAACCAATTCCCAACCTTCGGCTCCCTGTTCATTCATGATATCTACTAACATGGTCGTTTCGTTTCCCGGTACTTCTTGAATTCCACATTCTCCTTTTTCGGAGCAAAAATAGACGACTCGTTTCAACGTCTCTGCAGAATGTGTCGTCACCTGGTACTCGAACCTGTTCATGGTAATCCTCTGTAAGTATTTATGATCCAATTATGGCACTCAGAGTGCCTCGATAGAAAGTAATGCATGAACACGACGAGTTCAATATGTTCATGGATTAAGTGTTGTAGTATCCGAAACCGTTTTGCAGTTGACTTTGGAATAGTCCGATGGCAACTATGCGACGTGATCAATGAGAAGTGGCATACTATGGGCCGTGACGGTGGGATGCGGATGAATTCCTAACGGTTTGGCACACTTTTCCTGCCTGTGGTTTGCCATGAACCTCATGAGAGGAGCCTCGCATGATAAAGGATTATCCCAAGAAAATAGTGACTAAAGACGCGACCCAGGTGAGTCTGCGACCAGTTGTTCCCGGCGACGAAGAGGCTCTGGTTTCGTTTTTTTCTCAGATACCTTCAGATGAGCAATGGTTTCTGAGGGAGAGGCTTCACGAACCGCTGTTCTTGAAAAAGTGGATGAGCAAATTAGACTACGATCATATGCTCTCCATCATCGCTGTAAAAGACGATGACAACACCATCATCGCGAACCTCACCCTTTATCGGTCGGCATCTCCTTCAATGAGACATGTTGTGCATCTGAGAACCACCGTGCACCCACGATTTAGGGGAATGCGACTGGGGAGTTGGATGATTTTAGACTCTGTGAAATTGAGCATGGACCTCGGTATCCATAAAGTCATAGCGGAGTTTGTTTCAGAGGTGGAGGAAGCAGCAATCGCTGCAGCTCAAAAGCTCGATTTTCATAAGGAAGCAGCCTTGAAAAACTATGTGAGAGCCCGAGATGGCAGCTATCGGGATCTTATCATTATGGTGAAAGACATTCATCAAGAATGGAGTGATTTTTGAATCGACCTCGCAAGGCCGGTAGTGCGAATCAAGAAGACTTGAATATAGTTGCCAAGGAGACCCCGAGAGGTCTGGTTACGGTTCGCCCCGTGTGTCCCCCGGGTTCTTTCGGTCACTTGGAAATGGAGTCCGGTTTGGGACATTTTGCACATTACTCTTCGATTATAATGAATGTAGATTCGTTCGAGACCATTGCACGTCGGAAAGGAGGACGCGTAACCCTTGCGGTGCTGGAACCCAACCTCATCGTTGGGTACGGATTGTGCTGGTATCCCGATGAAACAGACCGTTGGAAGGCTCTCGGCGAACTCATGTATGAGATGGCAGCGGTCGAGGTTAGTCGCAATCTTAGAGGAATGCATTTAGCCAGGACGGTTATGGATGTGACCATGAACGATGATTTTTTTGAGGACAAAATAACCTACATGATGGGGTTATCGTGGCACTGGGATCTGGAAGGAAAGGGTCTTTCCGCTGCCCAATACAGAAGATTGATGATGGAACTGTATAGTTTGTACGGCTTTCGAGAGGTTTATACTAATGAGCCTAATATAGCCCTGAGACCGGAAAATGTCATGATGATTCGGGTTGGATCGAGGGTATCAGAAGAAGATCAGAGGAAGTTCCGATATCTCAGATTTGGGATCAAGCCCAAGAATTGATCAGCAAAGTAGCTCTGATGAGATGGAGATAGGCACGGGGGACGCCCCTGGAAGAACTAATTATTGGCATGTAAGAGGCCCCATTTGTACGCAGTTGATGAGTCAATTTGATGGGTTTAATTAAGAATAGCTTGGGAGTTGGAATCTAATATTTAAGGAATGTGTTGACACTCTGCCTTGACTAGCATAAAATATTATAGGTTAATAGTGTAGACGACTCTGTCTAAAGTGTGTTCATTCGGTGGGTTTCGAAGCCGAGAGGAGGGACACATGGGAAAAATAGGCGTGATCATCTTCTGCATTGTGTTGATGACACAGGGAAATGCAAGTGGGCAGTCTGTTTTGGACTCCGTATTCGGAGCCGGGGGCTTAGGTATCTGGGGAGGAGCACAGCAGGCACCGGCTTTCGATAATCCTCGGTATTATGGGGGTGGGGTGGATCCAAACCAGCAATTTGGTCCGCAACAGCAGATGGGACAGCCACCGGGCTACGCTCAGCAGTATCCTCCGCAGGCCTATGGATACGGCCAGACGCAACCGTATGATCAGGGGCAGGGCTACTATCCGGACTATCAGAATCAGCAGGTTCCCGGAGGTCCTCAACCTCCTTACGGACAAGGAACCATGCAGGCGCCTCCACCGCAACCAGCCCCTCAGATGCAAGCACCAGCTCCCCGGCAGGCTCAGCCTAGGGCCCAACGCAGTGCGAGACCACAAGCTGCAACTCCGTTCCAACCGGATCCCAATCAGGGTGGACGATTCGGAGATCCACTGCCGCCAGGAGCAGCAAGGGTCACGACGACTACTCCTGAGGGTACCAGTGTACAATATTATGCCCCTTCCGTTACCCAAGAGGCAGATCAATACACCGGTCCCAGTCAGCAGCCTCGTCCGCGAGCAGCGTCTTCTCCGTCTCGGACAAACAAACCGCAGCAGGAAACAGCTCTAAAGCAGGAACAGGCTCCCCGATCATCGGTAGCGATGCCAAAGCCTGTCACTATTCCACAGGGTCAGGATCCAAGGTCCGGATGGAATCCGAATTAAGATAACCCCGTAACGTTGAAAATACGGGTCTCGATGATAGATACGAAACAAAGGCGCCACCAAGGGCGCCTTTGGCGCTTCAGAATTGAACCAAGCTTATGGGGCTTGGTTCACTGAATCCGAGTCACGCAAGCCAATGCCTGTATCACGCATGTCTAATAATTTGTAAGTGGGAGTTCTTGGAGGGATAGGTTGCAGCCTGTACAAATAGGTATTGACGTTGTGTTATCTTGACGACAAGTCCAATGACGGATACTCTTAATCGCGTACGTCATTTCTCAACAAAGCTTCTCTGGAGTGTTCGGAATGCTTGAATCCCCTTCTAAGAGGGAATCCTGTGGAATCTTCGGAATTTATGGATCACAGGATACGGCACGCCTTATATATTTAGGTTTGTATGCCCTGCAACACCGTGGCCAAGAATCTGCCGGCATTGTGGTGACCGATGGCAATACAGTCTCATCACACAAGGGAATGGGTTTGATTTCTGATGTCTTTAAGGACGGAGTTTTAGAAAAACTTGTCGGTTCCATGGGCATCGGGCACGTTCGTTACTCCACCACGGGCAGTTCGATGCTTCGCAATGCCCAGCCTTTCCTAGTGGAACAGATCGACCGGGTTTTTGCCCTTGGTCACAACGGAAACATTGTAAACATAGCGGGTTTAAGGAGAAAACTCGAAACTCGGGGAGCCATTTTTCAAACATCGACTGATTCGGAACTCATAGCCCACCTGATCCTTCACAAGAGGGGCCCATTGGAGGAACGGCTTATCAAGGTTTTTGATGAACTCAAGGGTGCGTGGTCCCTAGTTTTTATGACACCCAGAGGCATTCTGGCCGCTCGTGACCCTTTCGGGTTTAGGCCCTTGTGTATTGGTCGAAAGGGAGATGCCATTATCTTTGCGTCTGAGACGTGCGCTCTTGACATCATAGAAGCTGACTATGTGCGGGATGTTCAGCCAGGCGAGATTGTAATTGCCGATCACAACGGTATCCATTCAGTACAGGGCCAACGCAAAGCTAACTCGGCCATGTGCATCTTCGAGTACATTTATTTCTCTCGACCCGACTCCATGATCTTTGAACACGGGGTGTATAGAGTTCGAAAGCAGCTCGGACTGCAGGCAGCGATGGAGAGCAATGTTGAGGGAGCGGACTTGGTGGTTCCCATGCCCACGTCAGGCAATTATGCGGCGTTGGGCTTTGCCCAAGGAAGCGGTTTACCATTTGAGTACGGAGTTATTCGAAACCACTATGTGGGAAGGACTTTCATACAGCCGTCGGCCTCCGTGAGAAATCTCGGGGTAAGGTTAAAACTCAATCCTGTCAGGGAAATCCTTGAAGGGAAAAGGGTTGTGGTGGTAGACGACTCGATAGTCAGAGGTACGACGAGCAAGCTTCGCACAAAGGCTCTGCGGGAGGCAGGAGCGAGAGAGATTCACATGAGAATAAGCTGTCCTCCTATTCGCTATCCCTGTTTCTATGGCATCGACTTCTCGAGTAAAGGCGAATTGATTGCGTGCAATCATTCTGTTGATTACATTCGGGACTATATTGGGGCAGACTCACTCGCCTATTTGAGTTTGGAGGGAATGTTCAAGGCCATGCCTCACCCTGCAAAGAATTTCTGCAGCGCCTGCTTCACCGGAAAATATCCTATTAAAATTACAGACGACTCCACAAAGCATTGTCTTGAATCAAGCCCTGTGGATGCGTGCGAGTGGTAATGCCGTGGGTCGAGAGATTCTCAGGAGATGGGGAGCTTCCTTGACTCACGCTGAATGAGAAAGGACGCTATTTGTAAGTCAAACGGGCTCGTGATTTTTTTATTTTCATCTGAGTCGAGAACCATAACGACGGGGTGGCCAAGTTGCTCAACCAGCACTGCGTCATCTGTGCCGATGAAACCGGAGCTGCGTGCCTGTTCGTGTGCCCTTAAAATTAAACCGGCATGAAATGCCTGTGGAGTATGGGCAAACCACAAGTCCTCTCGTGGCACT
>JAUPKT010000464.1 GCA_030837305.1 Thermodesulfobacteriota bacterium | reverse complement strand
GAAGCCTTTGATAAGGCTCCAGAGGAAATGAAAAAGTGACCCACAACCGTATGAGATGGACGGGTTTGGTGCGTCTGATCTGGTATCGTCCTTCTCATTTTTGAAGAAAGGAGGCGGAGTGCGAAATTATTTTGCCGAGGTTTGACATGCAGTGGTTTTGATATCCACCTAATGCGGACCATTGGACGCTTTGGCAGGGAGTCTGAAGGGTTCGAATTGGGAGCGGACGATTTGTAACACTAAACTTTGGAGGCATTACAAATGAACTGGAAGAAAATGTTTGTCTTTGTGGGCCTGTGGATCGCAGCTTTGGCCATGATTGGCCTCATGAGCGATCCGTCGGGGGCCCAGCAGCGTCGTGAAAGAGTGAAAGAAGGCGTTCCGGCGAAGGCCGATATATCGGATAACGCCCTGAAAGTATACGTGCCACCGGGAGACTTTGATGAATACTACGGATTCTTTTCCGGAGGCCACAGTGGGCAGGTGTATGTGTTCGGTCTGCCTTCCATGCGACACATGCGGACGATCCCAGTGTTTAGCCCCTACTCTGCAACTGGGTACGGGTATGACGTCGAGTCAAAAAAAATGATGGGTGACTTCACCTGGGGTGACACTCATCACCCGGGCCTTTCTGAAACCAAAGGTGAGTACGACGGGCGATGGTTGTTCATCAACGACAATGCTCACTCGCGAGTCGCCCGCATCGATTTGAGAGATTTCAAGACCAAACAGATATTTGGCCCCATCCCCAACTCGGCGGGTAACCATGCATCGATCTATCTTACCTGGAACACTGAATACGTTTTCAGTGCCACCAGATTCTCGATCCCGATTCCCAAGGGAACCGTGGCCGAAGTGAAGGACTACAAGGAAAAATTCAAAGGTGTTATCACGGCTGTCGCTGTGGATCCCAAAGACGGCACCATGAGCCTTGGATGGCAGATCCTGATGCCGCCATGGGATTACGACGTGGCCGACGCCGGCAAGCTGGTTTCCGGTGATTGGTGGTTTGTGACGACTTACAACACCGAAGCCGAGTTCATTGACGGCAGACCCCTTGAGGTCACAGCGTCGCAACGAGACAAAGATTATATCATCGCAGTGCACTGGAAGGGAATCGAAAACGAAATAAAAAAGGGCAATTTCACGGAGATTGACGGCGCCAAGGTCTTTGATCCGGTGAAGACGCCCGGGTTCGTGTTTGCCGTTCCCTGTGCGAAATCTCCACACGGAGTGGACGTATCGCCCGACGGTAAATGGTTTATTGGAAACGGCAAGCTCTCGCCCACGGTGTCCATCTTCAGTTTCGAAAAACTCCAGAAGGCCATCAAAGAGAAGACCTTCGCCCAAGAGGACATGGGAATTCCCGTAGTTAAGTTTGAGGCGGTGATTGAAGCTGATATTCCGGTAGGTCTCGGACCGCTCCACACGGTATTTGACGACAAGGGGTTCGCATACACCTCCCTGTTTGTTGAAAGCGCAGTCGCCAAGTGGCAGTGGGGTGGCGGAGGCCGTGAATGGAAGATGGTGGACAAGATTCCTATCCAATACAACATCGGGCATATCGCTTCCTGCGAAGGCGACACGGTTTCGCCCAAGGGCACGTGGGTGATTGCTCTCAACAAGCTCTCCAAAGGCACCCATCTTCCGGTTGGACCGGACCAACCAGAGAGCTGCCAACTGATTGACATCAGTGGTCCAAAGATGAAACTTATCTACCAGGCTTTTCCTGAGCCTGAACCCCATTACGCTCAGATCATAAAGGCTGACAAGATCAAGAACGTAATAGAAGTGTATACCAAGGCCGACAATAAGAACCCGAACGCAATCTGGGACCCGAAGGATGCCAAAGTCGTGCGTGAGGGAAATACCGTAAAGGTGTGGATGACGCAGATCAGGTCTTCGCTCATGCCTAATGTTGTTCGCTGCAACCAGGGCGACAAGCTGATTATGCACATCACGAACATCGAAGAAATGCGGGATGAGTTACATGGTTTTGGACTCTGCGGATACGACGTCAACGGTGTGCCTTCACCCGGAGAGACGCTTACCTTCGAGTTTATGGCGGACAAACCAGGCGTGTGGCCCTACTACTGCACAAACTTCTGTTCAGCTCTCCATCAGGAGATGCAGGGCTACCTGATCGTGAGTCCCAAGAACTAACGGATGCGGAGATGATCATGAAACCAGTGGCTGTTGTAAGGTTCTTGTTTTTGTTCACGGCGGCGGCGCTCATTATCGTCAGCATGCGTTACCCCATGTGGTACATGTATCTAGATTCCAACAACTTTCCTAAAGGGATCGGGATGTCGATCTGGGCCACTCATCCTGGTGACCCTGAAGATATTGCCCACTTGGACGGCGGTCTCAAGGAGGTAAATGTTCTGAACCATTTCATTGGGATGGCAGAAATCTCCACGGAAACCATGCCGATCTTTCGCGTGCTGCCGATTGTGCTGGTGATAGCAGCTGTTGCTTGCGTTGTTGCCGCCTTCATTAGGAAAAAGTGGGCCATTTCTGCGTTGATCATCCTTTTCACGATGATTTCAGTGGGGGGATTATTTGCTCTGGCCTATAATCTCTATTCCTTCGGCCACCATTTAGATCCAGCAGCCGCTATTAGAATCGACCCGTTCATGCCTGGCATTTACGGAGAGCACACGTTGGCACAATTCACCACATATTCAAACTTCTACTGGGGAACATATCTG